>CACYHM010000008.1 GCA_902774195.1 uncultured Eubacteriales bacterium | reverse complement strand
CTTCGTGATTGAAACTTGGACTTTGTCTACGGTCTGAAGACCCGGAGATAAATCTTCGGGTCTTCTGCGTTTATAGGAAAATAATACTAAAGAACGATTATTTCCTTCCTGTCACGCCGAATGCGCTGAGATCATACCACGCAGGAATGATCTTAGGCATTACCTCATCAGGATCAGCCTCCTCGCAGAACAGACTGTTTCCGAGGAAGAGGTTGTTGTTGGAGTATCCCGCACCGATGATGGTCTCCACAGGCAGCTCTGCCCATGGATCGTCTACGCTTGACTTCAGTTCGAAGTCTTCAACGAATGCAGGTATCCAGCCGGTGTACTCGTACTGGCACAGAACCTTGGTGAGGCATGTGCTGAACTTTGAACCGCCGTTTTCATCAGGGATCTGATCGAAGTGGAAGTAGTATCCGAATCCCTTGGTCTCCCTGCCAGGTGCAGGCGCCTGCATGATCAGGTGCATCATCGGATGATTGTATTCGCCGAGCCTCAGCTTCATGTTGATGAGCTGTGTGCCTCTTCTTGCTACACTGACATCGACTTTGCCCTTCTCATCATCCTTTCTGATGACGAATTCAGCATCTACTTTCTTAGGAATAGCCAGCACGTCGCGGCCGAGGGCTGTTGCCATTTCAGCGCCCTGACCTCCGAGTACGAGGCTTATGCAGTAAAGTCCGAGCTGGCCTTTGTATGTTGCATAAACACCGAGGATGGATTCGTAGTAGTTATCTGCGAATGTCGGCTCGTTGATGTGGTTAGCAGATACGTATACAAGCGGCAGTGCGTATGGCTCAAGAGGTGCAGGCAGGATCCTTCTGATAGCTTCAGGGTTTGTAGCATACAGCATGTATACACCTTCCTGCTTCTTCATTGCGCAGTCCGTTGCGAATGCAGCCATCTTCTCAGGCGATGTTACGAAGCTTGGCTTCGGAGCCTTGAACAGCTCAGCGCCGACATCGTAGCCGGTTCTTGTGGCAGGACCCATCGTGCCGTCCTGGATAGCGGATCCGACCAGCTTGACGCAGAGGCCTTTTTCTTCAAGAGCGGCCTTGAGACTCTGATCAGGTTTGTATCCGAGCGACATTACTACTGCGTCACAGGCGACCTTCTTCTGCTCACCGGTTTCGACATTTTCGATGCATACTCCGTCAGCCTCAACAGCCTTCAGAGCGTTCTTGAACTCGAAACCGATATCCATCTGCTTGATCCTGCTCATTACGTCCATTACGTTGGCGATATAAGCTGTAGGAGCAGGGCGGTCCACCATATCAACGACAGTGACCTTGATGCCTTTCTCGCCAAGATACTCAGCAGCTTCAAGTCCGGTAAGACCGGCACCTATCATTGCAACGTGCTTACCTGTGAGATCGACTTTGCCTGTGAGAGCTTCTTCTACCGTAAACACATTGGCACCGTCAGCACCCGGAATGCTCTTAGGAACGATGCTCTTTGAGCCTGTGGCAAGAACGACAGCGTCCGGATTCATTGCAGCGATATCATCAGCTGTTACTTCCTTGCCGAGCTGTACGTTTACGCCGAGTTTGCAGAGCTGGTTGCCCATGTAGTCGATGTAGTTCTGCATTCTCTCTTTGAGAGGAGGCAGCTTAGCCAGGTTGATGGTTCCGCCGAGTTCATCCTTGCGGTCAACCAGAGTGACCTTTACCCCTCTTTCCGCAAGAGTCTTGGCAGCCTGCATTCCGCCAGGGCCGCCGCCGACTACTACGGCGCACTTTCCGTCTGTAACAGGTTCGAGATCACCGAGCTTGAACTCTCTGCCCATGCGAGGGTTTACAGCGCACTGGAACGGCTGCAGCTGGGCATTGATCGTCAGGAGTGTCTCGAAGCAGCGCAGGCAGTTGATGCACTTGTTGAGCTCATCGATACGGCCTTCCTGTACTTTGACGCCCCATTCAGGCTCAGCAAGCCAAGTTCTTCCGAACTCAGCGAAGTCGTAGACACCTTCTTCCATGAACTGCGCAGCGATCTCAGGGCTTCTGATAGCGGATACAGCCATTACAGGGATCTTAACAGCGTCCTTGACTGCCTGGATCATCGGTCTTCTCCAGCCTTCAGGGAATGATGTAGGCTCGATAGCCCAGTTAAGTGTTTCATAGATACCGCAGCTTACGTCGATGAAGTCTATGCCTACCTCTTCGAAGTATTTGACGATCTTTACACCTTCCTCGAGGTCGATGAACGGTTCCGTTACGCCGTTGTGAGCGAGCATCTCATCTACTGAGAGTCTCATGCCGACAACATAGTCAGGACCGCACTTTTCGCGGATCTTCTCGATGATTTCCTTTACGAAGCGCATCCTGTTCTCGAAGCTTCCGCCGTACTCATCTTCACGGAAGTTTGTGTATGGCGAGAGGAACTGCTCGAGAAGATATCCATGTGCGCAGTGCAGCTCTATACCGTCGATACCGGCCTTCTGGCACCTTACAGCACCGTCGCTGAACTGCTCGATCAGCTCAAGAACTTCGTCATGTGTCAGAGCTCTGGTCGGCTGCTGAGAGTACAGGCATACTTTGTCAGAAGCTGATACGCAAGGCTGACCTCCGATCAGTCTGGATACGCCTTCTCTGCCCGGGTGGTGCAGCTGGATGAAGATCTTGGAGCCGTGCTTATGTATAGCAGCAGCAAGCTTTGAGAGGCCTGCAATGTGGCGGTCCTTGGTGACTGAAAGCTGTCTGAACGAACCTGCTCCTGTTGCGTCATTGACACGGCAGATCTCAGGCATTATCAGTCCGCAGCCGCCTTTGGCTCTTTCTTCATAGTAGGCGATCATTGCGTCTCCGCAGGAGCCGTCCAGCTCAGCCAGATTGCTTCCCATAGGAGACATGACGAGCCTGTTCTTGAGCTCGACATTACCGATCTTTCCTTTCTGGAATAGAATATCGTACATATAAACCTCCTTAGTCCTTTGAGGATCTACTGCTGGATGTTGTGATCTATAGGAATGAGTTCAGGGTTTTCTCTTGCCAGCATCTTTTCACAGCGGAGCTGGATGTACTTGTCATAGTGCTCATGTGTGATGATGTAGAGCTGATCATCTTCAATGGCCTTGAACACGATAGGGCCGGATTCATCTATAGCACGTCCGGTCTTGATGAAGTACGCTGCAGCGCCCTTCATGGCCTGATGATACTTGCTTCCATAGTATGGATCCTCGATCTTATACTTATCCTGCTTGTACTCCTCGGAGTGATCCAGATGTGTCTGGATGAAGCCAGGGCAGTATGCGCTCATATGAATATCAGCACCGGCATCGGCAAGGTCATAGTATACGGACTCAGTAAGAGCCAGTGCGCCGAACTTGGATGCCTGATACGCAGCAGCGCTCTTCGAAGTGAATGTGCCTGCTGCGGAGCATGTGTTGACGATGTTGCAGTGCGTTCCCTGCTTCATCATGATAGGAATGACTTCATGCATGAAGTAGATATGCGATTTGAGATTGGTGTCGATGATCCACTCATATTCGATAGGCGGAACTGCCCATACAGCACCGAATGTGGCTACACCGGCATTGTTCATCAGGAGGTCGATCTGCCCGAACTCCTCCATGACTTTTGCAACAACGCATTTTACCTGTTCATAATCTGTGACATCTGCAGGTAAGAGCAGAACTTTTTCTGCGCCAAGCTCCTCTGCGAGAGGGGCTATCTCCTTCAGAGCATCCTCCATGATGTCAACTGCTGCGATCTTCATACCGCGCTGTGCGGCCTGTTTGACGAATTCCTTTCCGAATCCGTGAGCAGCTCCTGTGATCAGTGCAACTCTGCCTGCAAAATCTTTCATTTCGATCCTCCTCCTCTATTGTGATGTTTATTTATCCTTTCTGAAAAACGGGGGGTCCGCGCAAAGCGGTCCCCCGTTAATATACAGCCCTATTTACGGCCTACTTCCATGAATGCAGTCCTGTCATACCATGCAGGCAGGATCTTCTTCATTGTGGACTCTGCATCAACGTCCTCCAGTTTCTGGAGTGCTGTGATGAGCAGATTGTTCTCAGCATAAGCTCCGCCGATGATGGTGTTGACCGGCAGGCATGCCCATGGATCATCGATGCTGGACTTGAGCTCGAACTTTGTTACGAAACCAGGCTTCCAGTCATCGTATTTGTACTTAACAACGTTTCTCATCAGGAATACGTTAGCGAAATTCCACACGCCGTTTTCGTCAGGCAGTCTGTCGAAGTGGATGTAGTATCCGCTTCCTGCTGTCTCTGCGCCAGGAGCCGGTGACTGATAGAGCACGTGCATGAGTGGGTGGTTGTACTGTCCGAGCTGCATCTCAAGATCGATAAGCTGTGTACCCCTTCTTGTAACTCCCACAGTTACCTTGCCGGTCTCATCATCTCTTCTGATGACAAATTCAGCATCAAGCTTCTTAGGAATAGCCGAATTGTCTCTGCCGAGCTGTGTAGCCATCTCTGCGCCCTGTCCTCCGAGAACGAGCGATATGGTGTACATTCCGAGCTGTCCCTTATATGTGCAGTATACGCCGAGGATAGCCTCATAGTAATTGTCTGCGAATGTAGGGTTCTTGATGTGGCATGCAGAAACTGTGACTACAGGAATCGAGAATGGCTCGAGTGGTTCAGGCAGTACCTCTCTGATAGCTTCAGGCTGTGTAAGGTAAGCTACATATGTACCTTCCTGTCCGCGCATGTGACTGATCTTTGAGAAGGACTTGAACTGTCCGTCACCGATCTTGAAGCTGAGAGGTGCTTCTTTGAACAGGGACGCGCCAACTTCATAGCCGCCGCGTGTAGCAGGAGCGATGGTTCCATCAACTACTGCAGAACCGATCACCTTTGTGCAGATGCCCTTTTCCTCGAGACCGGCCTTGAGAGACTGATCAGGCTTATATCCGAGCGACAGTACTACAGCGTCTGCATCGATTTTCTTCTCTTCCTTTGTATCAACATTCTCAACGATGACACCGTCTGCAGTGATCTCCTTAAGAGCATTGCCGAGCTCATACTTAGCGCCGAGTGCAGCAAGTCTTGCCTGTACATCTACTACATTCAGTCTGTAAGCGTTAGGAGCAGCTACCTTGAGCATGTCTACGAATGTTACTTCAGCGCCTGTCTCAGCGAGATACTCACCTGCTTCAAGACCTGTGAGTCCTGCACCGATCATTGCTACTTTCTTTCCGGCGAGGTCTACCTTTCCGTTAAGTACGTCATTGACTGCAAATACGTTATCGCCGTTTACGCCAGGGATCTTCGACGGGAAGATCGATGTTGAACCGGTAGCGAGTACTACTGCTTCAGGCTCCATGGCCACGATATCATCTACAGTTACTTCCTTGCCGAGACAGATCTTTACGCCGGCTTTCTCCATATCCTGCTTGAGGTAGTCGATGAACCACTGCATTCTCTCCTTGCGAGGAGGTTTCTTAGCGAGGTTGACTGTTCCGCCGAGCTCTTCCTGACGGTCAACGAGAGTTACGTCAACGCCTCTCTTGGCCAGTGTTGCAGCTGCATACATTCCGCCAGGACCGCCGCCGACTACAACAGCTTTGTGCTCACCGACGACCGGCTCAAGATCTCCGTAACGGAGCTCGTTGCAGGCACGTGGGTTGACTGCGCACTCATATGGGAGTCCCTGAGCGTTGAGAGCAAGCAGCGACTCGAAGCATCTGAGGCATGCGATGCACTTGTTGAGCTCATCGATCCTGCCTTCCTGTACCTTCTTGCCCCACTCAGCATCTGCGATCCATGTTCTGCCCATTCCTACGAAGTCTACAACGCCTTCCTCGAGGAAGTTCTGAGCGACTTCAGGCTCACGGATAACGGATACAGCGATAACAGGGATATTTACGGAATCCTTGACCGCCTTTACGAACGGCTTTCTCCATCCCTGAGGGAATGAGATAGGCTCTACCGAGAAGCTTCCTGTCTCATAGAGACCATCGGAAACGTCTACGAAGTCGATGCCCGCTTCTTCCATGCACTTAACGATCCTGATACCATCCTCAAGACGGATCTGATCACCTGTGTAACCGAGCTTGTCAAGGAACTCAATAACGGATACTCTGCAGCCGAGTACGAAGTCAGGGCCGCACTTCTCGCGGATGTCTGCGATGATCTCGAGGATCAGGCGCATTCTGTTCTCAAAGTTTCCGCCGTACTCGTCATCTCTGTAGTTTGTGTATGGCGAGAGGAACTGCTGGAGCAGGTAGCCGTGAGCGCAGTGAAGCTCAACACCGTCAACACCTGCCTTCTTGCATCTGAGAGCAGCATCTCCGAACTGACCTACGAGCTCATGGATCTCATCGATCGTCATAGGTCTTGTCTCCTGCTGTGATACCTTACATACTCTGTCGGAAGCCGAAACGCATGGCTGTCCGCCGATCAGCGAGGATACACCTTCTCTGCCAGGATGGTGCAGCTGGATGAAGATCTTTGAACCGTGCTTGTGAACTGCTGCTGCGAGTTCTGCGATACCCTGGATGTGATAATCCTTGGTTGCAGCGATCTGTCTCATCATTCCGGCTCCGGTAGCCTCATTGACTCTGCAGATCTCAGGCATGATCAGTCCGCATCCGCCGGCTGCTCTGTCTTCATAATACTTGATCATAGCAGCACCAGGTGTACCATCGAGGTTAGCCAGGTTTGTTCCCATCGGGGTCATGACCAGTCTGTTCTTAAGCTCGACGTTGCCGATCTTTCCTTTTTCAAATAGTTTATCGTACATAAATTCCCCTTTCTTCCCTGTAAAAAACGCAGGCAAAATAAGCTGGAGATATAATTTATCCTGGTTAAATATTATATGCCGCGATCACTGCCCGCATTATCACGCCTATCCAAAACAATCAAGGACATTTGTGCATGATACCCAAAAGAGTATGTAAATACACAGATACTCGTCTGTTTAAGGCGATTCGGGCTCTTTATGCATAGTGCACATAGCTAACATTGGTTATTGCTACAATTGACTTATTGTGCACCGTACACTAATGTGTAATTTACAATCAGTCTGTTTTTCGCAGCTTTTACCTATTATTTGCAGGAGGATATGCGTTATGGTATTCCGTGAACTGGTCGAACATCTCCGGGCTCTTTCCTCTGTAGAAATAATCGCTGATAATGCTGTTTCGGAAATAACCGAGGTAAGGTTCATTGACCTTCGCCAGACGGACTTCAGCAGCAATATACTTTACTTCAGCAATAATTTAAGCGGTGTCACCACGCTCCCTGCGCAATGCATAATCACTGATGCCGGGAGCATTGCAGACCTGTCCACTGCGGACCGCAGTATTGCAGTTGTCCCCGAAGTCGACTTTGGCTTTATTTTCAACAGTGCTTTTCAGCTGATAATTGACTCCCACAAAGACAATTACTATGAATCCATGATGCGGACACTCGATCTGGTCCGCAATGTTGACGCTCTTATAGACATAGCATCACAGTCATTTGGTGCTTCACTGGTTTTTATTGACAGGGATTTCCGCATCCTCAGCTATTCCACTCAGATACCTGTTACGGATGAGTTATGGAAGCACAATATCGAACAGGGTTATTGCGACTATGAGTTCATCAAGGCTGTCAGGTCTCTCAAGTCTGTACAGATGGCTGATTCTACGATGATGCCGATAGAAGTATCCTGCACATCGTCACCGTTCCAGAAGTTTTCATGCAGGGTCTACTGCCGTGACATATGGATAGGCTTTCTGATCGTCATAGAAGGATATGATTCGTACAGGGTAGAACATGCTGAAATGTTAAGGGTTCTCAGCGCTGTTCTCGGCTATGCCGTGATGAAGTATGAGCCAAGTTATCTGTATATGACCAGCGATTATCATCGCTTCCTGTACAATCTGGTCATCGGTGCCGACGCATCTGCTCTTCCTGAGGCATACATGAATCTCAGCTTTCCTTCTAAGATGCAGGTACTGTACTGCCGCGCCACAGGAAATCAGACGATCTTCCCGCAGGAGGGTTCGCTGACAGAAACCATGACGTCTATCATACCGGGCTGCCATGTGATAGGCAGACGGCGCAGTGCCATCATTATCGGAAGCCATGAAATGCTGCAAAAGGTCGGGCTTGTGTTTTCCGCTTTTCCGGCGGAATGCATTATCAAGATCGGAGTCAGCCTGCCTTTTACAGATATCTCAACACTCAAAGCTCATTATGACGAAGCTCATGATGCGCTTGAACTGGGGCTCATGCTTGATCCGGATCTGAGCATATATACTTTTGAGGACTACGGCATTTATGCCATGTTCAGAACTGTCGCTGAAAAAGAAGACCTGCGCAGATATCTGCACCCTGCTCTTCCTGTTCTGTCAGATTACGATAGTAAAAACGGAACGCAGCTTGAGCTGACGCTTTATGCTTACCTCAAATGCGCATGCAACACTACAGATACTGCCGATGCGCTCTTCCTGCACAGGAACAGCGTAATATACAGGCTTCACCGTATCGAGGATATGTGTGACATTGATCTTTCGGATACCGATACGGGGTTCAGGCTCAGGCTTTCATTTGCGATCAACAACGTCATCAATCAGAAAAGGATCTGGTCCGGTAAAGGCCCAGCTAATGAATAGATTTGACTATCATGCATAAATCAGTCAGCAGGATGCTCCGATCCGGAGCATCTTTTTGTTTGTCCTGGCATAGCTCTCTGTCCCTCTTTGTGCATCTGTGCCAATTGCTCCTTAATGTTTTGGTAACGCTGAATATTGTGCACAATGCACGCATAAACACATAATTAGATATGATGAAAAGTTATTGCCGTAATCAAATGAGGTGACTTATGAAAACTATCGCGAAATGCATTTTCGGCTGTGCTGCAGCACTTTGTGTGATGCATACAGCAGAATGGTTTCTTGTAGGACGCAAGGTAGCTGCCGCTGCCGATATCCCTGTCAAGGAAGCTCTTCCGCAGTGTCTGCTGAGGGGTTTCCTCTGGTGGAAGCCTATCAAGGAAGAACTGGGTATTGAATAAGGAGGTATCTGAAATGAATCCTAAGAAAGTTGTAGTTGCAGGCGGCGGTGTATTGGGAACACAGATCGGTCTCATGTGCGCGTATCAGGGTTTCGATACGACATTCTGGCTCAGATCCGAGAGTTCCATCGGAAGGACACAGCCTAAAATCGAAAGGTACTCCGCTCTCATGCTGGAGGATCTCATGAAAGCTAAAGCTCTGATCGGCAATCCTATGGGCGCATTCATGTATCCGAAGGGAATGATCCGTGAATGGAACGGAATAACAGCCGAGAAGATCGACGAGATGGCCGAGGAGGCAAAGAAGAGATTCGCCGAGAATGTGCATATCGAGCTCGACATGGCAGCAGCTGTAAAAGATGCTTACATAGTCATAGAGTCCATGTCTGAGAATCCGGAAGCAAAGATTGGAGTTTATACTGCAATGAAGGACCTTCTCGATGAGGACACTATTCTCGTCACAAATTCTTCCACACTTCTGCCAAGCATGTTTGCTGAATACACCGGACGTCCGGAAAAATACTGCTCGCTTCATTTCGCTAACACCATCTGGAAAAACAACACAGCAGAGATAATGGGTCACGCAGGAACAGATCCTGAAACATTCCAGAAGGTAGTTGCTTTTGCTGCTGACATCGGTATGGTTCCGCTCCAGCTCCACAAAGAGCAGCCGGGATATATCCTCAATTCGATGCTTGTACCTTTCCTCAGCGCAGCTCAGGGACTGTGGGCAAACGGCGTTTCTGATCCTGAGACCATTGACCTGACATGGAGACTCGCAACAGGCGCCCCTGCCGGACCATTCCAGATCCTCGACATAGTCGGCCTCGAGACAGCTTACAACATCAACCAGATGAAGCCGGCCGCACAGCAGGAAGGAACAACTGAATACAAGATCGGTCAGCTCCTTAAGGAGAAGATCGACCGCGGTGAAAAGGGAGTCAATTTTGGAAAAGGATTCTACGAGTATTAGGCAAGGGGGGTATTATGAAAGACTTTAAAGGAAGAGTAGCTGTCATTACCGGAGCAGCCAACGGCTTTGGTTTTGAGTTCGTAAAAGAAGCCGCAAAGCGCGGGATGAAGATCCTCGCAGTAGACATAGAGGGAGATGAAGTGCTTGCGTGCGAACCGGTTGCAAAAGAACTGGGCGCAGAAGAGATAGTATGCCTGCAGGCTGACGTTTCTCTCCTTGAGGATACAGAAAAGATCGTTAAGACTGCCATGGAGAAGTTCGGGCAGATCGACCTGCTGATCAACAATGCGGGCACAGGAAAGGGCGGCACCATTTCGAACCTGCCTCTGAGAGACTGGGAGTGGATGGTATATGCCAACCTGATGTCACATGTTTACATGATGAGACAGGTGATCCCTATCATGATGAAGCAGGGCACACACTGCAACATCCTTAACGTATGCTCGATCGCGGGACTCATCACAAGCAACGCAATGCCTGGCTATTATTCGACCAAGCATGCTGCAGTACAGCTGAGCCGCGCTACGCAGTACGAACTTGAAGAGATCGGTGCAGACATTCAGGTAAGTATCTTCTGCCCTGGCTTTGTTCAGACAGACCTGCATCATGCAGAGCGCCACAGACCTGCAAGATTCTCCGATCCTACAGATCCGTACTATCAGAGTGCTGAATTCTTTGCTTCAGAAAAAGCAAGTGAGTATGTTGTTACAACAGGACTGCCTATCGATGGCTTCGGCGAAACAGTATTCAAGGGCATAGAAGATGACCAGTTCTACATCGTAACACATCCGCAGTATGATCCGCTGATGAGAAAGCAGATCTACGACAGAGTGGATAATGTGAATCCTGATCTGAGAAATGTAGGAAAGAAGAGACCTGAGATCGAGAGCGGGGACAGAGATCTCACCGGCAGGGTCGCGCTTATCACAGGTGCTGCCTACGGATTCGGCAAGGAATTCGTCAAACAGGCGGCTAAGCGCAAAATGAAGATCGTCGCTGTCGATATCATGGAAGACGAGCTCATGAAGCTCGAAGACGTTGCTAAGGAATTCGGTGCAGAGGACATCACGCTGATCCCTGCAGACGTCTCGCTCTATGAGGAGACAGAAAAGGTCGTCAAGGCAACGATGGATAAGTACGGACAGATCGACCTGCTGATGAACAACGCGGGAACCTGCACACCGGGCTACGGATTCATGATCCCGCTGCAGGATTGGGAATGGATCATCCGCACCAACTTCCTGTCACATGTTTACTTCATGAGGCAGGTGATTCCAATCATGAAGGCTCAGGGCACACACTGCAACATCATGAACACATGCTCCGTGGCCGGGCTTATCACAAGTACCGGAATGTGCGCATACTACGTAACAAAGAATGCTGCAGTTGCACTTTCAGAGTGCATTGAGTACGAGATGCAGGAGGCAGGCGCAGACATCCATCTCAGCGTATTCTGCCCGGGATTCGTACGTACTAACTTCGACCACGCTGATGAGTACAGACCTGCCAGATACGCTCATGGCGACGATCCGTTCTATGAGAGCGAGATGTTCAAGAAGGGCAAACAGTCTGCGGCATTCGTTATCGGAACAGGATATCCGATCGAACCGTTTGGCGCACATGTATTTGAGGCGGTCGAAAAGGATCAGTTCTATATCGTAACGCACCGTGAATACGACGAGCATATCAAATCAGAAGTAGATCAGACGATCGCAAGGACCAATCCTAAGGTAGTGCCGATTGGCGAAGCCATCAAGGATGTAACCAACCTGCCTGGCGGTCCGCTCAGAGGATATCTCAAATAAGGAGGACTATTTATGATCACTGATTATAATAACAAGAAAGCTGTTATAACCGGAGCAGCCAGCGGCATTGGAAAAGCTTTGGCAGTTGGCATGGCGGAAAGAGGAGCGGATCTGCTTATCGTGGACATCCGCGGAGACGCGCTGAAGCCTGTAGCTGAGGAGATCCGCGCTCTGGGAAGGGAAGTCTATACTCTGCAGGCAGATGTCTCTCTGGAGGAAGAGTGTCAGAAGATCTTCGATAAAACAATGGAGATCTTCGGCAGATGCGACATTCTTGTCAATAACGCAGGTGTAAGCTCAGGCGGAAGTGTTACCACGATCCCTGCCAGAGATATATATTGGGTATATGAGACCAACGTATATTCACACTGGTATATGATGAAGAGATTCATCCCTCAGATGGAATCGCAGGGAGAGAAATGCCAGGTCCTGAATGTATGCTCTATCGCCGGTCTCATTACTCTTGCTGACAGCCCGGTATACTTCTCATCCAAGCATGCTGCGGTCGCGCTCTCGGAATGTGTATGGAAAACTCTCAAAAATAAGGGTTCCAATATCGATCTTGCGATATTCTGCCCGGGATTCATACAGACAAATCTCTGGGATGCTGACTCATACAGACCTGAGAGATATGCTGTTGATGACAGTGATCCGTATTATTCTTCGGCAGCTTTCAAGGCGTATCCGGTACACATCAAAGAGACGCTTGACAACAGTGAACCTCTGCAGCCTATGATCGACAAAGTATTCAATATGCTTGGCAAAGAGCAGTTCTTTATTCTCACACATGATCAGTTCGACGGCCTCATCCGTGCACAGGGTGTATTCCAGGCCGATATGATAAGACCTATCGATCCGTCACTTTTTGCTAAGTAATTCATGCTGCTGATGCCCCGGAGAAAAACTCCGGGGCATTTTGTGTGCGGCAGATATGGTATTATAAGGGAGAAACACAATAATATAAGGCTGTCTTCCATCTCGATCGTCTCAGCTTTCTCGCCGGGCCTGCAGAGAATGACTCTCATCTTATTCGTGTTTTCGTCTGTCATTGTGATTCCTCCGTTTCTTTTTCAATTAAAATTGGCCCAGTCATCTGACTGAGCCATGCATGTATGGGTTCGTATCG
>CACYHM010000007.1 GCA_902774195.1 uncultured Eubacteriales bacterium | reverse complement strand
TACAGGCAGAACGCCCGTAGCCATTGGGTCGAGCGTTCCGGTGTGTCCGATCTTCTTTATATGCAGCCTGTTCCTCAGCTTTGCGCAGACGTCCTGCGATGTCCAGCCGGCAGGCTTGTTTACATTGATGACTCCGTCGATCTTCATCTTGTATGAGCGTTTATCTTTCCTTTGTGTTCACGGTGTCGATAAGGACCGGTATGAGCTTCTCTTCGGCTTCCTCTATCGGGCAGAAAAAAGTGCATCCTGCAGCGAGGACATGGCCGCCCCCGCCGAAGACCGCGGCAGCCTTAGCCACGTTGGCATACGATCTGCCTCTGAGGCTGGCTCTGACGTTGTTCTCGGTCTCCTTGAAAAGACACGCCGCCTCGACTCCGTCGATGCTCATCATCTTCTGTATGATGCCGTCGGCCTCGTCCATAGTGCAGTCGCACTCTTTCAGAAGGTCCAGCGTCACCTTTCCTTCCACGAGCTTGCCGTCAGCGTAGAATCTCAGATCGTCTATGACCCTGCCTTCCATCCTGATCGCGTTCTTCGATCTGCGGTCGTATATCAGGGCTGAGATCACCTTGGAGTTGAATCCGTCGATCTTATACAGATGGCCGGCTATCTCGTGCGAGCGGCTCGTCGTGTTGCTGTGCTGGAAATTGCCGGTATCCGTAGTGATCGCCGTGAAGATGGCATTGGCGATGTCGAGCGATATGCCGACTCCAAGCGCCTTCACGATATTGTATATGATCTCTCCGGTCGCCGCCGATTTCGGCTCTATGCGCGAGAAATCGTAGCGTATGTCCTTTGCCTTCGTCTGATGATGGTCTATGCATCCCTTCAGGCGGCCCCTCTCCCACGCGGCTTCACGGCCCGGTATGCGGTTCATGCCGTTGCAGTCGACCATTATCGACAGCTGAACGTCATCGAGCACACTGTCGTCATCGGTAGTGCAGCCGCACTCGAGAAAGTCGAGATTCTTCGGTACCGGCTCGTTTATCATCACATAGGACTTCTTGCCGAGCTCTCTCAGGGCAAGACAAAGAGCAGTGGCTGATCCCAGAGCGTCCCCGTCCATGTTGATGTGCGGAAATATCAGGATGCCGTCAAGGTCCTTCATTATTGTCGCAATGCTTTTGATCGTATCGTTCAAATCAGTCCTCGTTATTGTAAGTGAGCGTATCCAGTATCGAATCTATGCGGCGTCCGTAGTCCTGCGACGAATCGAGTTTGAATATGAGTTCCGGCGTATGCCTCATCATGATATCCCGTGAAAGCTGGCCGCGTATGGCTCCCTTTGCCCTCTCGAAGCCCGCGAGGACCTCGGCGTAGACCTGCTCCCTGTCTTCGCCGGCAAGGCAGACAGGCGAAACGTAGACGGTCGCATAGCTGCCGTCGCGCGTCACCTCGGCTCCCGTGATGCTTATTATCCTTGATGTCAGCGCGGGATCCTTGGCTCCGTTTATAAGAAATCCGCTTACGCTCTTCTTGATCTCTTCGCTGAGCCTTCCCTGTCTGTACTTAGCCACGCTTCACCTCTACCATCTCGAAGCATTCGATCACGTCGCCCGGCTTGATATCGTTGTATTTCTCGATGCCGAGACCGCACTCATAGCCTGCAGCGACTTCCTTCGCATCATCCTTGAATCTCTTGAGCGAGGATATGACTCCCTCGTGGATGACGATGCCGTCCCTGACAAGTCTGATCTGAGCGTTCCTGCGGACCTCGCCCTCTGTGACGTAGCATCCCGCAACGATACCGAGGTTCGGCACCTTGAACGTATCTCTGACCTCCGCCTTGCCGAGCACTTCCTCTTTGTATTCAGGATCGAGCATGCCGTTCATGGCATCCTGGATCTCGTCGATGATGTCGTAGATGACTCTGTAGAGTCTGATCTCTACATCAGCGGCCTGTGCCTGGTTGGTGACGGCAGTAGTCGGTCTGACGTTGAATCCGATGATGATCGCATTCGATGTCTCGGCGAGCATGACGTCGGACTCGTTGATCGTACCGACTCCGCTGTGTATGACGTTGATCCTGACCTCAGGAGTCTCGAGTTTTTCAAGCGATGTGATGATGGCTCCGACAGAACCCTGTACATCGGCTTTGACGATGAGGTTGAGCTCCTTGGCCTCTCCTTCCTGTATCTGGCTGAAGAGCTTGTCGAGCGTCATGCTTGCATTCTTTGCCAGCACCTCTTCTCTCATCTTGTCTTTTCTGTTCTGAGCGATCTCTCTTGCGGTCTTGTCGTCTCTTACGGCGTTGAACACATCGCCGGCAGCCGGCACGTCATTGAGACCGAGGATCTCTACGGCAGTCGCAGGGCCGGCCTTTCTTATGGTCTTGCCCTTGTCGTCCGTCATCACCCTGATCTTTCCGGATGTGGTTCCGGCAACGACGCTCTGTCCTGTCTTGAGAGTACCGTTGGATACGAGCAGCGTGGCTACAGGGCCCTTGGCCTTGTCGAGCCTTGCCTCGATTACCGTGCCGAGCGCCAGTCTGTCAGGATTTGCGCGAAGTTCGAGCACGTCAGCCTGCAGCAGTATCATTTCGAGCAGGTCCTTGATGCCTTCGCCCTTCTTGGCCGATACAGGCACTGAGATGACCTCGCCGCCCCAGTCCTCCACGAGCACTCCGTGCTCCATGAGTTCCTGCTTGACTCTGTCAGGATTTGCGCCCGGCTTGTCCATCTTGTTGATCGCTACGATGATAGGAACACCGGCAGCCTTTGCGTGGCTGATCGATTCTATCGTCTGAGGCATTACGCCGTCATCAGCTGCTACGACCAGCACCGCTATATCCGTGACCTGAGCTCCTCTCGCACGCATGGTCGTGAAGGCTTCGTGTCCCGGTGTATCGAGGAAGACGATCTTCTTTCCGTTGATCTCGACTTCCGAAGCACCGATATGCTGCGTGATGCCGCCGGACTCCCCGGCAGTGACGTTGGTGTTTCTGATAGCGTCCAGGAGCGAAGTCTTGCCGTGGTCTACGTGGCCCATGACCGTGATGATAGGAGGTCTCGGCTTGAGCTCGCTCTCGGAATCCTCGTGCATGTCGATGCCCGGTTCCTCGATCTCAGCTATCTCTTCAGTAACGGCGATCTGAAGTCCGAGGTCCTCCGCGAGCATCTCTACGGCGTCCTTGTCGAGAGTCTGGTTGATGGTAGCCATTACGCCCATCTGCATCATAGCCATGATGATCTTGCTTACGCTGATCTCGGCCTGCTCGGAGAGACCCGCAACAGTGATAGGCACCGTCACCGCGATGGTGCCCTCAGGCAGGAGTTCTTCAACTGTAGGCTCTTCGACCGTCTTTGTCTTGTATTTTTTCTTATGGCGTTCCTGCTTTTCGAGAGTAGTCTCGTCATAGAAATTGTTTCTGCGTCCGCCCGGGCCGTCCTCGCGTCTGTCGAACCTCGACTGGCGGTCTCTGTCGCGGTTGTCGAAGAACTTCTTGCTCTTGCCCTTTCCGGATTTTGCTCCGCCCGAAGGAGCGGCTGCAGGCGCTGCTCCGCCCTGGCCTCTCCTCTGCGGTCTGTCTTCGCCGGAGGATGGGCCTCTGCGTCCTGCGCCGGAGCCCCTGCTTTGTCTGCGGCTGCCTTCTCCGTCTTTTGCGGCTGCGGCTCTCTTTTCTCTCTGCTGCCTCCTGGCTTCTTCGGCCTTCTTCTTTTCGGTCGCTGCATCAGAGATCTTCTTGAACCTCATCGGCTTGCCCGGAGCGTTTACATACTCCTCTTCAGGCTTTTCTTCAGGCTTTTCTTCAGGCTTCTTCGCCTCAGGCTCCTCTTTCTTTTCAGGTTTCTCAGGCGCCTCAGGTTTTTCAGCCGCAGGAACATCAGCCTTTGCCTCTTTGGCAGGCTTTTCGGCTTCAGCTTTCTCAGGTGCTTTTGCGGCAGGTTCTTCCTTTACCGCTTCTTCAGCTTCTGCGGCCTTCGGCTCTTCATCCTTAGGCGGGACCGGCTTTTTCGGAATGACCGGCTTGCCTGCAGGCGGCTTGGCCTTCGCCCCTTCCTTATGTACTACCGGCACGGCTTTGATCTTAGGCTTGCCTCCGGTCTTTCCGTCACCGTCGGAAACGCCCTTCATCATATTGATCGATCTTGCGAGCCTTTCGGCATCGGCGTCCTCGAGACTGGATCTTGCAGTGCCGACCTCGATGCCGAGTTTCTCCGCATAGCCCTTGAGTTCCTGTAAGCTTATGTCAAGTTCTTTGGTCAGTTCGCTAACTTTCTTTGACATTCATTCCTCCTTAGTTGTTATTGAGTGCTTCGTCAATAACTCTCGATACTTCATCAGCATCCACATTGCGTCTCAGCGCTTTATTGAAAGCTTTGCGCGTTACAGCCATGTCGATACAGTCTTTGTCCCTGCACAGGTAGATGCCTCTTCCGTCGGACGGCTTCTGTCCGTCCGCTCTGAGCCCTTCGTTCCATGTGAACCTCATGAGCTCATCCTGAGGCTTTGACTCCCTGCATGCGATGCATCTACGCATCGGCTTCGCTGTCTGATGTCTCCTCAATGGCAGTTACCTCTTCTTCGGCGAAATCCTCAGCTGCGCTTTCACCGATGTCTTCGATATCCTCCGAATCCTCGTATTCATCGAAGGCGAATCCCATTTCTTCGAGCTGTTCATGGCTCTTGATGTCGATCTTCCATCCGCTGACTCTGGCCGCGAGTCTGACGTTCTGTCCCTCTCTGCCGATGGCGAGGGAGAGCTGCTGTTCAGGCACGACTGCCGTCGCTGCCTTTTCGTCCTCGTTGATATATACGCCCTCGACGATCGCAGGTCTCAATACGTTGCTGATGAGAACGGCCGGATCGTCATCCCATACGATGATATCTATCTTCTCGCCGAAGAGCTCGTCGGCGATGTTCTGCACCCTGGCGCCGCGGTTTCCTACGCAGGCTCCGACAGGATCGACATTAGGGTCGTTCGAGAAAACGGCGATCTTTGTGCGCGAACCCGCCTCGCGGGCTGTTCCTCTTATCTCAACAGTGCCGTCGGCGATTTCCGGGATCTCGAGCTCGAACAGTCCTCTTACAAGACCCGGATGCGATCTCGAGAGCAGGACCTGCGGTCCCTTGTTCTCTTTCTTTACATCCATCACGTAGACCTTGATCCTGTCGCCCGGCTTGAAGGACTCTGTCCTGACCTGTTCGGAAGCAGGCACTCTGCCTTCGGTCCTTCCGAGCGAGATGAGCATGGTTCCGTTGTTGATCCTCTCGACCTTGCCCGTAACGATCTGGCCCTTCTTCTCTATGAATTCGTTGTATGAATTGGTCCTCTCGGCCTCTCTGTTCTTCTGTACGAAGACCTGCTTTGCTCCCTGAGCCGCGATCCTGTTGAAGTCCTTCGGATCGATCTCGTACTCGACTACATCGCCGAGCTCGTAGCCCTCATATATTTCTTTAGCTTCTTCGAGCGAGATCTGAGTCAGGTCGTCCTCGACCTCCTCTACGACCTCAAGGCCCATGAACACTGTAACGTTGCCCTGTTCCATGTCCACTTCGACCCTTACATTCGATGCTCCGTAATTCTTCCTGTATGCATTCTCGATAGAGTCCTTTATCGCTCCTATGATCTCCTCCTGGGAAAGGTTCTTCTCCTTTTTGAGATCTGCAAATGCATCTAGAAATTCCTTGCTCATTTTCTCCTCCTTCTCGATAGAGAATCTCTTAAAAAACTACTGCCAGATTTATCTTTGATATCTTATCGGCCGGGATCTTCAGTTCGCCGTCTCCGGTCACGATGGTAACGATGCCGTCTTCCTTTCCGGTGAGCGTGCCCGAATGCTCCCTGCTGCCGCATATCTTCTCATATGTTTTGACCTCGACCTGCCTTCCGGCAAAGCGCGTATAGTCCTCATCCCTGATAAGCTCTCTGTCCAGCCCCGGAGAGCAGACCTCCAGATCGTAGCTCCCGTCTATAAAGTCCTCACGGTCGAGGGCTTCGCTCAGGAATCTGTTGGCGTCTTCGCACTCCTCGATGCTGACGTATTCGCTCTCAGCGCCCGCGGGCTTATCGAGGTATACTCTCAGCACACGGCCGGGTCCTTCCTTTTTGTATTCGGTCCTGTAGATATCGAGACCGTGCTCAGCCAGATAAGGCTGCAGCAGTCTGTTCACTTTAGCGCTTATATCGTTCTTTGCCATGGCGCCTCCGTTTTTGGTCCTACATAAGCGAAAGAGTGGGAACACCCACTCTTTCGGGAAAACTTTAACTTACTATGCACTTATACCATTAAACCGCAGTAATTGCAAGCATTTTGTTGGTTTTTGCAGTCCGCAGCTATGCTGCAGGCTGTGCGGCGGGCTGTGCTGCCGGCTGTGCTGCCGGCTGTGCTGCCGTATTTGCATTCTGCTGCGTGCCGTTCGTCTTGTTCTTGTCGTCGGTCTTTTCTTCTTCTTTCTTCTTTACGACTATGACAGGAGGCTCGGTCCCCCTGGTGAAGTAATCGCCGTTCCTGACGATGATGTCATCAGGCATATCGCGGTATTCACCGGTGACAGCCTCATCGACCTGTCCCATAATGTTGCTCCACAGCGCGGCGGCAACGGATGAAGTCGCATCGAGCGGAGTGTTGTCGTCGGTACCGATCCACAGAGCCGCCGAATACGTTGGTGTGAATCCGTCGAACCAGATGTCCCATGTATCGTCCGTCGTACCGGTCTTGCCTCCGACCCTGATCCCGTCGATCGCAGCATCGCCTGCGATACCGTAGGATACTACATCCTGTAACACATCAGTCATTATGTATGCAACGCCCTCATCGAGGACTCTCGTCTCTTCGGACTTTCCTTCGAGCAGGACCTTGCCCTCGCTGTCAGTGACCTTTGTATAGCATATGCCGCTGTTGCGTACTCCTCCGTTAGGGAAGGTCGCGTATGCAAGAGACATGTCGAGCGGAGTGGCTCCGTATGTCATGGCTCCCAGGCCCAGCGCTGCCAGATTGAGGTCGTTGGTAGGCTGAGATGTGTCGTCTACCACGGTCGAGATGCCGAATTCCTTTGCCTTCTGCATCGAATACTCGAGTCCCACCTGAGCCAGTATCTTGACCGCGCAGGTGTTGAGCGACTTCTGTATGGCTGTCCTGAAGTTGTTGGAGCCTGAATATGTCTTGCTGAAGTTCTGCGGCCAGTCTATGCCGTTGACCTTCATTTTCTCGTCGCTGACATATGATGATACCGTTATGTAGTCGCCCCAGCCCGTATCCTGCTGTTTGTCATATCCTGTCTTGACGTACTGGAATTTCTGCCCGTTCTGCTCGTAATCGAAGCTCCTCTGCAGAGCCGAACCGTAAACGGTCAGCGGCTTGATCGATGAACCCGGCTGACGCGGGCTTGTCGCTCTGTTGAAGAGCATGTCGCCGTCGGCGAACCTCGTGCCTGCCATCGCCTTGATCTGGCCGGTGCCTATCTCGCTCATCACCATCGCGGCCTCGACGTTCGTGTCGTCTCTGATGGCGTCAGGGAAGTTGCTTCCGTCCTTGAACTCCTTCTCAATGACGCTCTGAGCCTGCGTATTGAGAGTCGAGTAGATATTTAGTCCCTTTGTATATACGAGCTTCGAAGCCTGATCCTCAGTCAGGTCGTACTGCGTCATGAGGTCCTTTATAACGGTCTCGATAAGGTAGTCCTTGAACGCCGAGCTGACGCCCTTTGATTCCCTGCCCGGATCCAGTATCTCCGTGATCGGTTTCTTGGCCGCTTCGGCTTCTTCCCTGGTTATGTATCCCTGCTCGGCCATGAGATCGAGCGTCATGTATCTTCTCTTCTGCGAGATGTCGTTCGCGTAAAGGCCGTCGGATATCTCCGTCGTCGCCTCTCCCTCCTCGGTGGTCAGAAGAGCGTACACTCCCGGAGCCTGAGGCAGGGCCGCAAGAGCGGCGCACTGCTCGAGTGTCAGATCCTCGACATTCGTCGAGAAATACTTCTTGGCCGCGGTGTCCACGCCGTAGCACCCGTATCCGAGATATATGGTGTTCAGATATGCCGTCAGTATCTCTTCTTTTGACAGCACCTCTTCGATCTCGCGGGCATAGTACATCTCTATGATCTTACGCTTGATCGATCTTATGCTCTTTTCTTCCGGAAGGAATACGTTGCGGGCCAGCTGCTGAGTGATGGTGCTCGTTCCGCTTATTTCGCCCCCGCCTGTGAAGGATTCCCATATCGCTCCGAAAATACGCCTGAAGTTGAATCCCTTATGTTCCCAGAACGTCTTGTCCTCTACGGCGATGAACGCGTTCTTGAGATTGTCCGGAAGCTGATCGTACTTCGCGATCTCACGGTTCTCGTCGTAGTAGATATCGCTTATGAGATCTCCCTGGTCATCGTAGATGTGGGTGCTGACCTCGAGCGTGTCGTATATCTTCTCAGGGTGGATCTTAGGAGCGTTCGCTATGGTATATGCCGCGTAGGCGCCTCCGGTGACCCCGCCGATGATGACCAGTGCGAGCAGGACCTTCACTGCTGCGAGGAGATATGCGAGAGCCTTCTGTTTTTTTGTCTTCGGCCGCTTGGTCTTTTTCGGTTTCTTCGCCTTGCTTTTAGGCTTGCTGACAGGAAGTTTGAACGCCGCTTTATTTGCGGATGTCTTTCCGGACGTCTTTTTGCTCTTAGGTTTTGCCGTCTCTATCCTGTTCGGCTTCTTTGACTGCACCGAGGTCTGCTTCTTGATCTGCTTGCCCGGATACTTTACGGTCTTCTTCGCCGGCTTCTTTGCAGCCTTTTCCTTTGCGGCTTTTTCGTCTGCGGCCCTTGCCGCGGATTCGGCTCTGGATCTCTGAAGCTTCCTGACGGCAGCGTCAGCCCTGGCCTTCTTTATCTCTTCTTTTTTCTCGTTGAATCTGTCCTTTATTGCGCCGGCAACGGAAGGCTTTGCAGCGGACGCAGCTTCTTCTCTGGCTGCAGCTTCCTGCATCTCCTTTACGATGTCCTTGTTTTCGGAGTCAGCCACGACCTTTCTTTCCATGACTCTCGTCTCGGCCTTTAGCTGCCCGGCATCGTATACCCTTGTTGCCGGTTCCGTCTTCCTTGCGGCAGGCGCTTTGGTCTCCGGTTTTTTGTCATACGAAAAAGACAGAGAAGCGCGTTCCTTTGACCGCCCTCTGTAGACAGTAGGATTGCCGCCGTCTCTTACTATGCGGCGTTCTCCGTTTTCTTTATTTATGTCTTTTCCGTTTTTGCCGTTGTCTGACACCCGTCCACCCCTGCGCATGCCCGTATTTGCGGATCCGCGCATAAAAATAGCTGCGGTTATTTACCGTAGCTATTCTAACACAAAGTGTTGTCGCTTATACAACTTATACCACTATATTTAGATTTAGATTTGTTAAGGTTTCAGATCCCTTTCTCCTTTTTGACCAGCATCCTCATCGAATTGAGTATGCATATGACGGCAACGCCGACATCGGCGAATACCGCGACCCACATGCTGGCTATCCCGAGGGCGCCGAGCACGAGACATGCGAGCTTCACAAGAAGCGCGAATGCGATGTTGGCCCTGGATATGTTCACTGTCCTGCGGGCTATCCTCATGACCGCCGGGATGCGCGAAAGATCGTCATCCATTATGACGACATCCGCTGCCTCTATGGCCGCGTCGGATCCGAGCGATCCCATGGCTATGCCTACATCCGCCCTTGACAGTACCGGAGCGTCGTTGATCCCGTCCCCGATGAATGCGAGAGTGCCGCGTTTCTTTTCGCTGCCCTCCGAAGCGAGTTCTTCAAGCAGCTCCTCTACCACGCTCACCTTGTCCTGAGGCAGCAGTCCGGCTCTGTACTCGCTGATGCCTAGCTCTTTCGCGACCGAAGCCGCGACGGCCTCCGAATCGCCGGTGAGCATCACGAACTTTCTGACGCCCTCTTTGAACATCGCTGCTATAGCGCCGGCTGCGCCCTCCTTCGGCGTATCCGACACTACTATAAGGCCGATGTATTTGCCGTTCTTTGCGACATAGCAGTTTGTGCCCTGCACTATATCGCCGGTGTCAGGCACTTCGACGCCTTCGCTCTCGAGAAAGCTGAGGTTTCCTACGGCTATTTTGTCCTTTCCGACCTTTGCCGTGATGCCCTTGCCCGCAGCCGTCTGCACATCGCTTATCCTGCTTTCCGGGAACGGCTTCTCGCACGCCTCGATGATAGCCGTCGCTATAGGATGAGTAGATCCGGATTCGGCTGCAGCAGCGTATCTGATGACATCGGAGCTGTCGCAGCCTTTTGCCGCGCTGACCATGGAGACTTTGAAGCTGCCCTCCGTAAGAGTTCCTGTCTTGTCCGACGCCACGGTATGGAGCTTTGACATTAGTTCAAGGTAATTCGAGCCTTTGACCAGCACTCCTGTCGACGAGGCCGCTCCTATGCCTCCGAAGAAAGCGAGAGGAACGGATATCACCAGAGCGCACGGGCAGGATATGACGAGGAAGGTGCATGCCCTGAGGACCCATTTGCCGAACTCCGCCGCGAAGTTCCCGCTGATGAGCGGAGGTACGAAAGCGAGCACCAGCGCCGCGATGACTACCGCCGGCGTATAGTAGCGCGCGAATCTCGTAATGAAATTCTCCGTGACCGACTTTTTGGACGCGGCGTCCTCTACGAGTTCCAGTATCTTTGCCGCAGTTGAATCGTCGTATTCCTTATCTGCCCTTACTTTCAGCAGAGTGTCGCCGTTGATGCATCCGGAGATGACCTGATCGCCGGACTGCACCGGCCTCGGCATCGATTCTCCAGTGAGAGCCGATGTGTTTATCAGGCCCTCTCCTTCCATGACCGTGCCGTCCGTCGGGATCTTCTCTCCCGGTTTTATGACCAGTACGTCGCCGGCTTTTATATCGTCAGGATCGATCACCTCGACAGTCCCGTCTTCAGCCTCCCGGTTCGCATAGTCCGGGGCGATGCTCATCAGATCGGATATGGCGCCTCTCGACTTTCCGACCGCATAGTCCTGAAAGAACTCCCCGATCTGATAGAAGAGCATGACCGCGACGGCTTCTTCGAACTCGCCGCAGCCGAAGGCTCCCACCGTAGCGAGAGTCATCAGGAAGCTCTCATCGAAAAGCTGCCTGTTCTTTATGCCGGCAAGGCATTTTTTGATGACATCATGGCCCACCAGAAAGTAAGGCACGAGATATAGCGCGAGAAGCACATAACGTCCCGTTCCCTCTTTCGGGAAAACGCCCATGTGGTCCGCTATGAGCAGCGCAGCGAACATCACAAAGGATATTATGATGCGCCTGAGTTCCTTTTTCTGTCCTTCACTGAATCTTTCCATATCTATAGAACCACTTTGCAGTCCGGTTCGACTTTTGCAATAACTTTCACTGCTTCATCCACGGCCTTGTCGAAGACCGCGTCATCCGCCTCGATCATCATCTTCTGTGTCATGAAGCTGACGGAAGCGTCTGTCACTCCGTCGATCTTCTTTATCGCGTCCTCCATCTTAGCGGCGCAGTTAGCGCAGTCCAGGTTCTCGAGCTTGAATTTCTTTTTCATGGTTTTTCCTCCGCCTTGCATTTTGCTATTCTTCGATATGTTCCTTGCCCATCGCGATGATCGTCTTTACGTGGTCGTCATCCAGCGAATAGTATATCGCTTTGCCCTCGCGGCGGCTCTTTATGAGCTTGCCCGACTTCAGCGCCTTGAGCTGGTGCGAAACGGCAGACTGGTTCATGGCGATGTCTTCGCATATCTCCGATACGTTCTTTTCTCCGTCGAAAAGATCATACAGTATCTTTATGCGGGTCGAATCCGCGAACATCTTGAAGAGCTCGGCGAGCTCCAGGAGTTCCTCTTCATCAAGATCCTTGATCATATAGTCGTTTTCTGCCATATCTCTGCCTTTCCGCATAAAAAACATATGCCGATATATTCATATGAATATATTAGCATATGTTCATTATAAGTCAAGTATAAAAATCAGATCGATCCGTTCCATACCGGTTCGCCGGTATACGTCTTCGGTTCTTCCTCACCTCTCAGGACGCGGAGCGCTCCTGCCGCCATGGCCTCGTGCTCCACCTCGCCCGGATAGAAATACACAGGAGCGATGAAGCCGCAGCGTTCTTCTATGCCTCTGCGGATGTCCCCGAATCTGAGAAGGCCTCCGCCGCATATCACCGCGTCAACATCGCCAGAAAGCACCGCCGCCATAGAGCCTATGCTCTTGCAGATATTGTATATCATGGCGTTCCACACGAGCGCCGCCTTCCGGTCCCCGTCAGCGGCCATATCATGGACCCTGTCCGAGTCAGATGTGCCGAAGTGGCTGACGAAACCTCCCGATCTGGTGCATGCATCCATAAGATCCTGCGGATCCTTCTCTCTGAAGTATTCAGCAGCGAGGTATGCGGGAAGAGCCCCTGTGCGCGTCGGTGTGAACGGGCCCTCTCCCCAGGCGTTGTTGGTGCCGTCGATCATCCTTCCGCGGTCATGGGCGGATACGGACATGCCGCCGTCTATGTGGCAGACGATGAGTCTTGCGTCTTCATATCTCATTCCATGCTCTCTGCACCAGAGTCTTGCGGTCCCCTTGAGGTTGAGGACATGCAGGCTGGACACCCTGTAAAGACCGTCTATTCCCGTTATGCGGGCCTCGTCGCAGAACTCATCCGTCTTCGGGCTGTCCACCATGAAGGCCCTGGCTCCGTACTCCGAAGCGAGCTCCGCTGCCAGAGGCACGCCCAGATTGGCCGGGTGTTCCACTCCGGATACGTTGTTCGCGATATCCTCAAGCAGTTTTTCGTTTATCTCATATACGCCGCTGCTGACACTGGCCGAGCTGCCGCCGCGTCCTACTATCGCGTCGGCGCCGGTAAGGTCTATGCCGTTCTCATCGAGGAAATCCATTATCATCTGCTTCCTGAATCCGAACTGATTGCTTACGCTCCCGAACTTCGCCAGCTCCGGCGCGTCATGGAAGACGTTAGTCTCGAACTTCTTTTCATCGTTCTCAAAATAAGCGAGCTTTGTCGATGTCGAGCCGGGATTTATGACGAATATCCTGTATGTCTTGTCCATATGCTTTCCTTGTATCTCCGTGTTTATTTGCAGGTCCATGCGGTCCCGCTCTTGATTTACGAACAGTTGTTCGCTATCATAATGGCAGGGACGGAGGTTTTTTAAATTGAGGCAGGCAGTCGATGTGCTGGCCGTCTTCGATATAGGTGCCCTCTCCCCGAGGCCTCTGCGCTTCAAGGTCGTGGACTCCGGCATCAAGAAGACGGTCAGGGTCACGGACATAAGAAATATCGAATGGGTCGGCGCGGGCGGAATGACACGCGTCGAATACGATTGCTGCACCGTGAACGAAGGCCGCCGCATATCATATAAGCTGCTCTACTTCTATAACGAATGCCGCTGGGAGATCGAGCGCTGAGGCCCTGCGTCAGATCTGCAGATCGAAGATGCTGATCTGGGCGGATTCAGGCAGTCCGGCAAAGAGGCCGTGCCTTTTGAGATCCTCGATATTCGTTCCTGAGAGCTTTGTCCTTGACCTCACGTCGTCGAGCGTGCTGAACGCTTGCTCCTTATATGCCTCTGCCAGCGACTCGGCAGCCGTGTCCCCTATCCCGCTGACCGCGTTGAACGGCAGCATGATCTTTCCGTCAACGACAGAGAACCTGCACGCCTCGGCTGTTCCAAGCACCGGCTCTGCGAACTCGTACCCTCTTGAGAGCGCCTCGTACATCACCTCGTAGACCGTGAGCTGCTCCTTCTGCTTGGCCGTGGCGGTATTTCCGAGCTTTTCTATCTCGTCCATCCTGCGCTCGACATCGTGCCAGCTCTTTCCGGTCATCTCGGCGTCGAAATTATCGACCTTCGAAGTGAACCATGCGGCGTAGAACGCCTCAGGGTAGTTCACCTTGAACCATGCCATGCGTATGGACATCATGACATACGCCGCCGCGTGGGCGCGCGGGAACATGTACTTCAGGGTCTCGCACGACCATATGTACCAGTCAGGCACGCCGTGCTCCTTCATCATATCGAGCTGCTCCTGCGAGAGCTGCCTGTTCTTACGGACTATCTCCATGATCTTGAAGGCGTCTCCGTTCGGAAGGCCCTTGCTGATCAGGAAGTTCATGATATCGTCACGGCAGGATATGACCTCGTCTATAGTTGCAGTTCCGTTTCTCAGAAGATCCTGGGCGTTGTTCGTCCAAACATCGGTGCCGTGCGAGAAGCCCGACATCTTTATGAGAGCCGACACTGTCGTCGGATGTATGTCGTCGAGCATGCCACGGGTGAAGTTCGTCCCGAACTCAGGGATGGCGTATGTGCCGTGCGTGAACCTGTAGTCATCATTCTTTATTTTCAGCGCGTCCAGCGAAGTGAATATGCTGAGCGTCTCCCTGTCGTCGAGCGGGATGTTCATCGGATCGATGCCGGTCATGACCTGCAGATGCCGGATGAGCTGCGGGACATCGTGTCCGAGTATATCGAGCTTGAGCAGGTTCTCGTCGATCTTATGGTAATCGAAATGCGTCGTGATCACATCTGTATCGCGCTTGTTCGCAGGTTTCTGCACCGGACAGAATTCATATATCTCATGGTCGTCCGGTACGACGATGATCCCGCCCGGGTGCTGGCCTGTCGTGCGCTTTACGCCCGTACAGCCCTTTACCAGATAGTCCACGTCGTACTTGTTTGCGCTTATATGGTTGTCCTCTATATAGTGCTTGACGTATCCGTACGCGGTCTTGTCCGCTATCGTGGCAACGGTGCCCGCCTTGTATACGTTCTTTTCTCCGAAGATCTCGCCCACATACCTGTGCGCCGTCGCCTGGTATTCGCCTGCGAAGTTCAGGTCTATATCAGGCTCCTTGTCGCCCTTGAACCCGAGGAATGTGGCGAACGGTATGTTCAGGCCTTCCTTCTTCATGCGGGCGCCGCATTCAGGACAGGACTTCTCAGGCATGTCGTAGCCGGTATCGTATTTGTCCGGTTCGTCCGACCACTCGAAGTGTCTGCACTCAGGGCAGATATAGTGAGGAGCAAGAGGATTGACCTCCGTGATGCCCGCCATCGTCGCAGCGAACGATGAGCCGACCGATCCTCTCGAACCGACGAGATACCCGTCCTCGTTCGACTTCTTTACCAGCATCTGCGCGGCTATATACATGACCGCGTATCCGTTGCCTATGATAGAACTCAGCTCCGTCTCGAGCCTGTCTTCTATCTCAGGCGGCAGCGGCTTTCCGTATATCGACCACGCCTTCGAATAGCAGCTTTCTCTCAGGGTGTCTTCGGCGCCCTCGATCTTCGGAGGGAACTTGCCTTCCGGCACCGGTCTCACCTCTTCGACCATCTCCGCTATCCGGTTCGTATTGGTGATGACGATCTCTTCGGCCCTGTCGCCGAGATAAGAGAATTCCGCCATCATCTCGTCCGTCGTCCTGAGGTACAGGGAATCCGACGGCGTGTCCCTGAATCCTATGCCCGCCATGATTATGTTGCGGTAGATCGATGCGTCCTGCGACGGGTAATGTGAGTCCGTCGTCGCCACGGTCATCTTGCCGAGCCTGTCGGCTGCAGCTATGATCCTGAGGTTATTGGCGATCAGATCGTTCTCGTCTTTTGCGATCCCGTCTTCTATCATGAAGCGGTTGTTGCCAAGCGGCTGTATCTCGAGGTAGTCGTAGTACGAAGCGATGCGGTCGAGCTCTTCGTCGTCAGCTCCTTTTACCACCGCCTGATACACCTCGCCCGCTTCGCAGGCAGAGCCTATTATGAGGCCTTCCCGGTGAGCTTCGAGCACGGAGCGAGGTATCCTTGGTCTCTTGTAGAAATAGTCTATGTGAGACAGGCTGACAAGCTTGTATATGTTTTTCAGGCCTGTCTGGTTCTTCGCAAGGATTATGATGTGATAGGTCCTGTTCTTTTTTATATCTATCGTACCGTCTTCAGCTGTCGCATCCTCATCCGGATAGAGATAGCCTTCGACGCCGTAGATTATCTTTATGTCCCTGCCGTTCTTGGCCTGCTTGGCGGCCTCTTTGGCAGCGTCCGGGAATGCCTGCACAACGCCGTGGTCTGTGATGGCCACAGCCGGCTGGCCCCAGAAAGCGGCCTTTTTTACGATATCCGAGACCTCGTTGAAGCCGTCATTGTCGCTCATCTTCGTGTGGCAGTGAAGCTCGACCCTGCGGCCGTTAGGGTATGTGTCCTCCTTGAGCATCTTTTCGACTTTCTTAAGAGACGAGAACATCATGATATTCTCGTGCTCGTAAGTATCGTATTCTACAGGCCCTCTTACCCTTACCATGTCACCGGAGTGCAGGTTCTCGTCGAATTCAGCGAGCTTTTCTTTGGATATGAACGCCTTGAGCGCGAAGGTCCTGGCGCCCGAGGCTATGAGTATCGTGATGAGCTCCCGTCCGCTTTTTATAGGCATCGATTCGATGCTGAACACCTCGCCTTCTATCACCGGTCTGGTCTTTGTGCCGACAAGGCCTGCAAGCTCCCCGTAAGGCACCGGCTCGTCATTGAAATCCGGTCCCATGAGGACCATCTCGCCTCTCGAGTTCTCGAAGGCCGGCTCATCCTTTTTTCTG
>CACYHM010000006.1 GCA_902774195.1 uncultured Eubacteriales bacterium | reverse complement strand
AGCCACGCGTTGCTGAGGTTGAAGCCCCCGCACATGAAGTCCCTGTCGGCCAGCTCGCCGGTGATGTAAAGACCGGGGACGAGTTTTGATTCCGACGTCTCTTCGTTTATTTCATCCATAGATACTCCGCCCATGGTGACCTGGGATTCCTTCCAGCCCCTGATGCCTGACGGATGAAATTCGAGAGCATGCACACAGGATGCGATAGCATCTGTCTCCTTTTTCCCGAGTCCGGACACCGGCATCCCGGCCAGCTCTGCTGTACCGGATAAAGCCGCTGCTTCGGCTGTGATATATTCGGCGAATGGCGCCTTGAGCAGGGTGCACAGAAGGTCTCCCGCGCACAGCTCAGAGAACATGCCCTTCTGCCTGTCCTTTATATATTCATGTATATCTCCGTCAGGAAAGAGGTCGATCCTCACCCTGAAGTCGTTCAGGCTCTCCCCTTCCCTTCTGTTGAATCTCATGAAGCGAGTCATATTGAAAACGCAGATGCCCGAAAGCCCGTACTTTGTGAACTGCAGCTCGCCCGCCTCGCTGAATGTCTTCGTATCCTCTCCGAAGCGTCCGTCCCTGTCTCTGTACAGGGACACGACTCCGCGGCTCCTGGTGCCTGCCAGGGTGATGCCGCGCGGCTCTCTGCCCTCATCCCATTCCCTGCATTCTACACCGGTGAGAGCCGGTACAGAAGGCACGATGCTGTGCCCCAGTTCTTTCGCCAGTCTGTATCCGTCTCCGGTGGTGCCGTATGACGGGCCGGACTTGCCTCCGCAGGAGAGAACAACAAAGTCAGCTTCCGTAATTATACGGTGTTCCCCGCTTTTGTCCTTAAGGACTGACTCCACCCTGAAGCGTCCGCCGTCCGCTGCGGTCTGCACCGATGTCACCTCTTCGCCGCAGGCCGTCTTCACGCCAAGCGAGGCCGCTCTTTCGATGAGAAGTTCTGCAACATCGGCAGCCGATTCTGAATACGGATACACAAGTCCGTTTTCGTATGTCCTGGTCACGAGGCCGATCTCACGAAAGAATCTCATGATCCGGCTGAAGCCTTCTGCCTCTGTATTCGTGATGTTGCACCGGCCGCTGCCTGTCGCTCTTATCTTCCGGGCAGGTCCGCTCAGCTTCTCGATGACGAGCACTTCAAGCTGAGGAGCCTCCATCCCGAGCTCTATGGCTGCGGCAAGGCCCGACGCCCCGCCGCCTATGATCACTGCATCTGCTTTCCTTTTCTTCATTAGACTTCTCTAACGGGGCCTGACCCCGTTAGTCAGTTTAACGGGGTCAGGCCCTGTTGGTTCTCACTGCCCGCTGGTGCTGCCGAAGCCTCCTGTCCTGACTTCTTCAGATCCTGCTCCCTCAGGCACTTCATATCTTACTATTATGCCCTGAACGAACGGCGTTCCCGCTTCGAGCTTCACATTTTCAGAAGATGGATTCTCAAAGCATACGAGTATGTGCCCCTCGTTCCCGGCATCGCAGTAGTCGGCGTCGATGACTCCGGTGGTGTTTGGCAGCCTCAGGCCGTACCTGAAGCCGAGACCGCTCCTCGGTACTATGAGGAGCACCCTGTCCCTTTCGCCTGGGTCAGTCACCCAGCGCACTCCGGTAGCGATCTTGAGTCTGGAACCGGATTCGAAGTCGAGGTTGAACGGCATGTAAAAGTCCATGCCGGCCGAGCCTGCAGTAGCCTGGCGCGGCAGCTTTATGCTGTCGAACCATTCTCTGAGTTCGCTGTCCGGCAGGCCCCTGACACCGCAGTCAGCCTTCCACTGTTCAAAACTTACTTTTTCAAAATGCGACATCTTATCTCCTGCTTACGGGCCTTTGCCGTTCAGGACGGCAGTCCTGCGGCCTTTCTCAGCGCTTCGGCCTTGTCGGTATCTTCCCATCTTACGCCGAGCTCTGTCCTTCCCATATGTCCGTAAGCCGCAAGCTGTCTGTACTGAGGCTTTGCCAGATCGAGAGTCTTTATGATGGCAGCAGGGCGCATATCGAAGTTCGCCTTGATGAGATCCACGATCTTCTCATCGTCTATGACTCCGGTCCCGAAGGTCTCGACTGCGACGGACACCGGCTCGGCGACTCCGATGGCATATGCGAGCTGGACTTCGCACTCCCTGGCTATTCCCGCCGCAACGATATTCTTGGCGATGTATCTTGCCATGTATGCGGCCGAGCGGTCTACCTTCGTAGGATCCTTTCCCGAGAATGCACCGCCGCCGTGCGCAGCGTGGCCTCCGTAGGTGTCAACGATGATCTTTCGGCCAGTGAGACCCGAATCTCCCATCGGTCCGCCGATGACGAACCTGCCTGTCGGGTTCACATAGTACTTGGTCTTTTCATCTATGTATTCCGACGGAACGACCGGCTTTATGACATGCTCGATCATGTCCTTCCTGACCTGATCGAGCCCGACATCTTCGCTGTGCTGCGTCGAGACGACTATAGTATCTATCCTTTTGATTTTGTCATCGTCATACTCGATCGTCACCTGAGTCTTTCCGTCCGGTCCGAGGTAAGGCAGGGTGCCGTTCTTTCTGACTTCCGCAAGCCGCATCGCGAGCACGTGTGACAGCTTGACGGACATCGGCATCAGCTCGCCCGTCTCCGTGCAGGCATAGCCGAACATCATTCCCTGGTCGCCTGCTCCTATGAGGGCAAACTCGTCCTCCTGCTCGCCTGTCTTCTTCTCGTAGGATTCGTTGACTCCCATCGCGATATCTGCCGACTGCTCTTCCATGTGGACCACTATCCTGCATGTATTGCCGTCGAAGCACACTCCGTCATGGACGTAACCTATGTCGCATATGACGTTGCGGGCGATGGCTTCGTAATCCACATCGAAGTCTCCCGACGCTTCTCCGAACACCATGAGGAATCCGGTCTTTGTCGCGCATTCGCACGCCACATGGGCATGAGGATCCTGGGCGAGTATCGCATCGAGCACCGCGTCGGATACCTGATCGCACAGCTTGTCCGGGTGACCCTCAGTCACCGATTCTGAGGTAAACAGTCTTTTCATTCTCTTTTCTCTCCTGATCTATATATTTTGGAAAAATGTATTTCATGCCGAAAAAAAACTCCCTGCCCAATACTGCAGAGAGATACACAGATCCTCATCTGCCGGAGGCACGGCATACCTCCGTGGGAATTGGCACCTTCACTGCTTGTGAGGTTGCCGCGAGATCGCAGGGCCCATTCCCTCCCTCGCTCTGAATAAGGATGACATCATTATAATCCCATATCTCATAAAGTCAAGCATCTGCACCACAAGATATGGTAGAATCCAGATATGGCAGAATTCAGGATCATATATGGTAAAAAATCGATAAGGTACAACCACTTCGAGGACTACGACTTCGTCTCGTGCCGCGCCGTCGCGACGCGTCTGATGGGTGTCGTCGCCCTCAGGGTAAGCTGGCGCAGCCGCTCAGACCGGCGCGCTGCTCTTTACCAGATAATCCATCTCGACTATTCCGAGTACGGAATAGATGAGTACCGCGAGTTCGAATGCGTCCCGGGCGACGACACCTACGCCGAAAACAAGCAGGAGATGAACGATCTATGGGACAATTTCACAGCCGTGATGGGAGGCGAAGTCATCGGCATCGATGCTCCATGCATGCTCAGGGCTATAGAATCGGCCCTCCCTCTTGCGCAGGAGGATGTTGACCGCGAGTACGACGATGCAGAGAACAGGGATTTCAGGGCTTATGCCAGGATGAGGCTGGCCTTCATGACCGACGCTCTGAACTGCAGCGGCATCACTTCGGCCGACTGCAGCCTTCAGGACGCGATCGAGACACTGTCGCCTGTGAAGCTGAGCGCCTACGAGACCATCAATTATTTCCTGATGCGCATAATAGACCACGACTACGACGCAGCGGCCATCCTCACATCGATCGACAGAGATGCGCTGCCGGACATAGAGCTTGCCGACGCAGGCATACAGACTCTCATAAGGTGCGATATATCCAAGAGCGACAAGAGAAAAGACCCGTCGGATGACGGCATCTCTTACCCGTTCCGCTGCCGCATCACCACTCTCGCAAGAGACGGCTATTACTACTCGAGTTTCGTCATCTGGCTGTCGGGAAGCCGCAGGTCCACGAACCCTCTCGTTACCGGGATCAGGATCGGCTCCGTCATCAGGATGTCTGACTACGAAGCCGCGATGCAGATAAACAGGACGGAGTATCTGACGGTATTCCAGTGCGCCGACTCGATGCTCAACGGCTTCGATTCGAGATACATCGGACCGTTCTCACACTCAGTGCCGTCGTCTGTCCCTAACGGCTGGCTCTATACAGCATACAAGGGCAGCAACTCCTTCGTCGACAGCGCTCATTACCGCCTCGACGATGACGTGTACGGATATGCCCTGCTCTCGATAGCAGGAGAGCTCATCCTGATGAGCCATGATCTGAGAAACATCTCGATGCTCGACGATGCGACCATATTCTCTCTGTACGCGCCGTTCATCGAAACAAAGGGCAGGTTCAGGCTCGACTCATCGGTGTTCAGGACACTGTGCCAGGCTCCGGGAGTGCTTTTCGATGAACTGGTCGAACCGGGCGATGAGTAAGTTCACACTGCCCCCTCCGGCCAGGGTCGCAAACAGCAAAAAAACAAAAATAAAAACATGGCGGAACGGGCCTGATGGATTTTGTTCGATTTTTTGACGATCAATTTTCAACAAAACAGAAAGACTGAAAAATGAATGGTCCGCGACTTTTCCACAAGGTTTTTTGAAATCGTATACAATTTTATCCACTTATGCATGTGGAAAACTCGAAATGCTGTTTCGTTGATATTTCAACGTTTGTAACGTTTTTTGACTTGTGTCAACAAGATTTATCCACAATTTTTTGATTTTATCAACTGCCGCGTTTTGTTCGATTTTGTGAAACGTGTGAAACAATCGAAAGGAAGGCAAATGTCAACTGAAAGGATCTATCAGAAAGATGTCTACTGCAGTTCCAACGAGGCTGTCATAACTGAGGTAATACAAAAAAACGGGACGGATATCTTCACCTGCGACGCCTCCTGCTTCTATCCGGAGGGAGGCGGACAGCCGTCGGATACCGGGACCGCCGCGACAGAAAAAGGAGTCTTCGGGATCGTAAGCACTTACGACGAGGATCTCGAAAGCGATGTGTGGCACATGACAGATGCGCCTGCAGGCACATTCAGTGCCGGCGACAAAGTACTGCTCACCATCGACTGGGACAGGCGCTTCAGGAACATGCAGCGCCACCTTGGCGAACACATGCTGAGCGGCACGATGGACTCCCTCTTCGGCGGAGTCAACAAAGGCTTTCACATGGGCGATGAATACATAACCATCGACATCGACCTTGAAGGACGCATGCTCACCGGAGAGGAACTCGACCTCGCCGAACGCACGGTGAACGATGCCATATGGGCTGATCTGCCGGTCACCGTCACCCGCTTCGCCGACTATGAATCATCGCTGGCCCTTCCGGTCAGGAAAAAGGTCCCTCACGACGGCGAGGTATCCGTCGTCACCGTAGGCGATCCTGATGATCCGTACGACTGCATCGCGTGCTGCGGCACTCATCCCTCCCGCTCATCCGAGGTCGGACTTCTTGCGGTCTACAAGTGCGAGCCGAACAAGGGCATGAACCGCATCTTTTTCGACTGCGGCATAGCGGCATGGGAGAAGCTCACCGCCGATTCGCGCATGCTGTCGGATACAGCGAAGAGGTATTCGTGCGCCCCTGCCGATCTGGCATCGAGGCTCGATCTTGAGGCAGAGAACATCTCTTCTCTGAAGGCGAGGCTCGCAGCACTGTCGGCCTATGCAAAGGAGATCGAAAAAGAGCGCATTCTATCGGGCATCAACAAGCCGGGGAAGGCGGCGAAAACAGCCTGCTATACGACAGAGCTTTTATCCGTCGACGATCTTCTGAAGCTGGGATTTTCTGTCATAAACGAGACAGACGGGCTCCTGCTCCTGATGATGCATCCCGAAAGCTTCACCTGCCTCCTGTTCTCTTCGGGCGAAGCGAAATGCGGCGCGCTCGTAAAGGAGCACGCTCAGAAGTTCGGAGGCAAAGGCGGCGGAAGGGACGACAACGCAAGAGCAGTATTCTCTTCTCTGAAGGACATGAAAGCCTTTGCAGATGCGCTTGAGGCTTTGCGCTGAGAAGGATTTGTGAGATAATCAGATATCAAGTGAAAGGACCACTGACCTATGAAAGACAATCTGAAACTTATAGTAACCATCGACCGCGAATACGGAAGCGGCGGCCACGAGGTGGCGCGCAGGCTGGCAGACAGGCTCGGGCTGAAGCTTTATGACGAAGAGATCATAGCAAAGGCTGCAGAGAAGACCGGCTACCGCGAAGAATACATCAAGGATAACGAAGAAAAGGCTCCTGAGTATTCGATATCCAGCATTTTCGCGGCAGTCGACACATTCCAGGCCTCCCCTTTCGCGAAGGTGCAGGAAGAAGAGTTCAATATCATTCGCGAGATCGCCGAAGAAGGAAACTGCGTCATAGTCGGCCGCGCTGCAGACTACATACTCAGCGATGAAAGACATGTAAGCATCTTCCTCTTTGCCCCTCTCGAGGACAGGGTGAGAAGAAAGATCGCCCTCGACAGGATGAATCCCGGCAAGGAAGTGCTGAGCGAGGCAGCCATGGAAAAGAAGGTGAAGGCTGTCGACAAGCAGCGCCGCAGGTATTATGAGTTCTACACCGACAACAAGTGGGGCGGCCACGAGACCTTCGACGTGCTGATCAACACGGCCCGGTCGGGCATCAACGGAGCTGTCGACATAATCGAGGCATATATCAAAGGAGGTCTGGGCAAAGACATACTGTCCGACATGTAGAGACAGGGTCATGGCGATTGTCCGTGCGTCGCGGACTTTCGCCGGTTTTTATGGACACAAGGCTCCCGAAGCCTTGTTTTTTTATGTATGATTTTTTACAATTCTACTATATTATCCCCCGTCCTTTTTTTATGGACAGGATAAGACGATCAAGTATTGTCGATGAATCAGCAATATGGAGGAATCAATATGAAGAAATTTATTGCACTGACACTCACTTTCCTGATGTGCATGTTCGCTCTTGCGGGATGCGGCGGCTCCGGCGGCGGCAGCGCTGACAGCGACACCATCAGGATCGGTGTATTCGAGCCTGCATCGGGCGACAACGGCGCCGGCGGAAAGCAGGAGACTCTCGGCATCCAGTACGCCAACCAGCAGCAGCCGACAGTCAAGGTCGGCGACAAGGAGTACAAGGTAGAGCTCACGATCGTAGATAACGAGTCGGACAACTCCAAGGCCGTGACTGCCGCACAGAACCTCGTATCCCAGAACGTTTCGATCGTACTCGGATCCTATGGTTCGGGCGTATCGATCGCCGCTGCTGACGTATTCTCCGACGCGGGCATGCCTGCTATCGGAGTTACATGCACCAACCCTCAGGTGACAGCTGACTGCGATGAGTACTTCAGGATCTGCTTCCTGGATCCTTTCCAGGGCACGGTACTCGCCAACTACGCATGGGAGAGCGGCTGCAAGAAGGCTTACTGCCTCTCCAAGCTCGGCGATGACTACTCCGTAGGTCTTGTAAACTACTTCACCGAAGCATTCAAGAAGCTGGGCGGCGAGGTAGTCGAAGAGCAGTTCCCTGACAAGAACTCAGACTTCACATCCTATGTAGCCAACGCCAAGAAGGGCGGCTGCGATGTATTCTTCGCTCCTGTATCCACAGAGGCTGCGGCTCTGATCATCGACCAGGCCGAGGCTCAGTCGCTCGGAATGCCTATCCTCGCAGGAGACACATGGGATTCCAACGTGATCACGGAAGCTGCCAAGGGCAAGAACGTCGACATCACAGTCACCACCTTCTATCAGGAGGGCGGCAACCCTGAGTTCGACGAGGGCATCAAGGCATGGATGGAAGAGAACTCCGAGGCCAAGACAAACAACGGCGGCAACACAGATCTCGCTGCTGTAACGGCGATGGGATATGACGCATACTTCGTCGCTCTCGAGGCCATCAAGGCTGCAGGATCGACAGCACCTGCCGATATCCTCGCTGCTCTGCCTTCGCTCGAGGTGAAGGATCTTGTCTGCGGAGACGTTACCTTCAACGAGACAGGCGACGCAAACAAGACAGAGGCGTTCGTAAAGAAGTGCAACACAGAGACAGGCGCTTGGGAATTCGTAAAGAAGCAGAGCGCTCAGTAGTCTGATCATACGCATTTATCAGCTTCGCACAGGAAGCTAGGGCAATATTTTGCGGGAAGCCGCAGGGCTTCCCGCACTTTTGTAAAATCCACCCGTAAAGCGGGAATCTGACAGATAGGACAGCAACATGTTACATACCTGGTTACCATATATTCTCGCCGGCATCGCGGTCGGCGGACAATACGCGCTGATAGCCATAGGATACACGATGGTATACGGCATCCTCAGGCTCATCAACTTCGCGCACGGCGACGTATTCATGTGGTCCGGACTCATCATGGTATACCTCATCACCGTACTCCCTCTGTGGCTATCGGTCATACTGGTCATACTCTTCGCGATAGTCCTCGGGACCACGATCGAAAAAGTCGCCTACCGGCCTCTGCGCACGGCACCGCGCATGTCGATAATGATCTCCGCGATCGGAGTATCCTACCTCCTGCAGAACTTCGCTCTGTACATAACAGGAGGCCTTACAAAGACATACCCGTCTATCGCTTTTCTTCAGAAAACGGTAAAGATCGGCTCGGCGACGACCAAGATGGTCACGCTGATCACGCCGGTACTCACCATCGTGCTCGTGTTCCTGCTGGTCATGCTCATCAAGCACACCAAGATCGGCATGGCGATGCGTGCGGTTTCCCGCGACTTCGAAACGAGTTCGCTGATGGGCATAGACATCAACAGGGTCATCACAGTCACGTTTGTGATAGGCTGCGGACTTGCCGCTATCGGCTCGATCCTCTATTTCTCGAACTACACCGGCATCAATCCGATGTCCGGCGCGATGCCTGGCCTCAAGGCCTTCGTCGCCGCCGTATTCGGAGGGATAGGATCTGTACCGGGCGCTGTCGTCGGAGCCTTCGTCATAGGAGTCTGCGAGAACCTTATCAAGGGCGCGGGCTGGACGACCTTCTCGGACGCTTTCACTTTCGTGCTTCTCATCGTGGTCCTCATGGTCAAGCCTACGGGACTCTTCGGTGAAAAGAACATCGACAAGGTATAAGGAGGGGCCATGGATACAAGAATCGAACTTAAACCTAAAACGAAGTCCATCCTCTCCGTGGCAGCGATCGCCGTCTTCCTGGTCCTGGTATACATCGGAGATATGAACATACCCGCCGGATCAAGCTGGAAGATGCTGATCACAGTTATCGAAAAAGGGTCGATCTTCGCGCTTGTCGCTGCATCGATGAACCTGCTGAACGGCTTCACGGGACTGTTCTCGCTCGGCCAGGCGGGCTTCATGCTGATCGGCGCGTACACCTACGCGATCTTTACAATACCGGCAGCGTCGCACGATGCCGTCTACCAGTACTTTGAAGGAGGCATCATCAAATGGTCGATAGTCGAGATACTCGAGGCGAAGATGGGCGTCTTCGGTCACTACCTCGGCATGCTCATCCCGATGATAGGAGCAGGCCTCATCGTGGCTGTTATCGCCTTCCTGATCGGAATACCGGTCCTGAGGCTCAAATCCGACTACCTCGCGATAGCGACACTGGGCTTTGCCGAGATACTGAGAGCATTCTTCCAGTGGAACACGCTCGGACCTGTCACTAACGGCTCGAACGTCCTCAGAAAGTACACGACTTATGACAACGCTGTCTTCCCTGTACTGATCTCGGGGATATGCATAGCGATCATAGTACTGCTGATCAGATCGAGCTACGGACGCGCGTTCCGCGCTATAAGAGACGACGAGATCGCGGCCGAGGCGATGGGTATAAACCTCTTCAAGCACAAGGAGATGTCCTTCGTCATCAGCTCCTTCTTCGCCGGTATAAGCGGCGCTCTGCTGGCGATGTTCCAGACTACGATCAACGCGACGCCGTTCAATACCGTGATGACGTACGAGATACTGCTCATAGTCGTTATCGGCGGCATCGGCTCCATAACCGGCTCCGTGATAGGCGCGTTCCTCTTCACGGCGGCATCGGAGTGGTGGCTGAGAGGCCTTGACGCGGGACGCTGGCTCGGGATCAGCTCGAGCCTTATGAGACCTGGTTTCAGAAAGGTCGTATTCGCGATACTGATCATGCTCATCGTGCTCTTCTATTCGCAGGGCATCATGGGTACGAGAGAATTCAGCTGGGAAGGCTTCATCGGAGGGCTCAAAAACCTCCCTGCAAACCTGAAGGCATGGCCTGCAAAGCATAAGGCGAAAGCCACGGCCAGGCGCGCGGAAAGAGCCGCCAAGGCCGCCGCAAAGGCAAAGGCCAGGGAAGCAAAAGCATCGAACGAAGCCAGAAAAGCTTCGGGCGAAGCGCTGTTCACACCGCTTCCTGTTTCCGACACTGTGATGGTATTCGATAAGGAGGGCAAGTGACATGGCTGAAGACAAAAGAGAAGTCGTGCTCCGTCTTTCCGATGTGACCATGCAGTTCGGCGGAGTAGTCGCGGTAGACAACCTCAACCTCGACGTGCACAAAAACGAGATAGTCGGTCTGATCGGCCCTAACGGAGCCGGCAAGACTACAGCATTCAACTGCATCACAGGCGTATACGAGCCGACCAACGGCGCGGTCGAGATAAACGGCAAGACCGTCATCGAAAACCACCCGCAGGGCAAGATGAAGGATGAATACAAAGGACGCAACCAGGGCAAGTACACGAAGGCGATCACCATGCTGCCGGACAGCGTCACGAAGCTCGGCGTCGCAAGAACGTTCCAGAACATCAGGCTCTTCAAGGGCATGACGGTGCTCGAGAACGTAATGGTCGCGATGCACATGAACCAGAGCGAGTCGGTGTTCGGAGCGACATTCCGAAGCAAAAAGGCCCGCGAAGAAGAAAAGGCAATGAGAGCGGAGGCCCTCGAGCTTCTGAAAAAGCTCGACCTCTACGAGAACAGGGACGACATGTCCACGTCGCTTCCGTACGGCAAGCAGAGACACCTTGAGATCGCAAGGGCTCTGGCGACCCACCCTTCCATCCTGCTTCTCGACGAGCCGGCCGCGGGCATGAACCCGCAGGAGTCGGACGAGCTGATGAGGTTCATCGGCCGCATACGCGACGAGTTCGATCTGTCCATACTTATGATCGAGCACCACATGCAGGTCATCATGGGCATATGCGAACACATCTATGTACTCAACTACGGCGGGCAGATCGCCGACGGAACTCCGGCTGAGATCCAGGCCGACCCTGCCGTAATAGAAGCTTATCTGGGAGGTGATGAATAATGCTGGCGATCAGGAACCTGAATGTGCACTACGGCGGTATCCACGCTCTCAGAGGCATCGACATCGACGTGCCTGACGGCAAGATCATCTCTCTGATCGGAGCCAACGGCGCCGGCAAGTCCACCACCCTGAAATCGGTCATGGGGCTCGTGCCGAAGTCTGACGGCCACGTATACTGGGACGATACCGAGATCACGTCCTTCAGGACAAAGGACATCGTAGGCGAAGGCATAATCCTCTGCCCTGAAGGCAGGAGGATATTCCCGGACCTGACGGTAGACGAGAACATCGCAGCCGGGGCCTATCTCAGAACGGACAAGGCAGCGATCGCAAAAGACAGGGAATGGGTATACTCCCTCTTCCCGAGGATCGCCGAAAGGACATGGCAGCTCGGCGCGACGCTCTCCGGAGGCGAACAGCAGATGCTCGCCGTGGCCAGAGCGCTGATGTCCAACCCTAAGCTGCTGATGCTCGACGAGCCTTCGCTCGGACTCGCGCCTCTTGTCATCAAGGACATCTTCGCGGTCATCCAGAAGATAAAGGAGGACGGCGTGAACATCCTGCTGATCGAGCAGAACGCCAAGGCGGCGCTCGAGATATCCGACTACGCGTACGTAATGGAGACCGGCGTCATCACGATGGCCGGGCCGGGCAAGGCCCTGCTGAACGACGAGAGAGTCCAGCAGGCATACCTGGGAGAGTAGAAGGCTGCAGAATAAAGCGTAACTGCATAATAAGGGGCGGTCCGCGAGGATCGCCTCTCTTTTACGCCTTGTTCAGGACCGTCCTATTGTTTCTTACTGTTCCTTGCTGCTTTCCAGATCGAAATCCGATCTGACCAGTCCGTCTGCGGCTATCTGCGCTTTCAGGGCCTCTATATGGACCTGAAGCTCCGTTATATCGTTTTCGCAGAGCTCCCTGTACATGAGCTCGAAAGCCTCTTCAGTCGTGTTCAGAACGTCAGTCAGATCATCCTTCACTTCTCCGATCCGGCTCCTGAGCTCCTTCTGTCCCGACACGTCCCTGTACCCGCTGAGAACATCAGTGATCTTCGGAAGGTATGACTCGAAGAAGGCCCTGACCTCATACTTCAGGTCCGGATTCAGCTTCGTCCTCTCGAAGATCTTCTCCGTCAGATCCATGATACGCTCAAGGCTCTCCTTGTCCGTCTTTCTCGTGAGGACCCTGCCGCTCTCCCTCATCTCCGCAAGGTAGCATTCCATGGCATCCACGGGTCTGCCGCATCCGAGGCAGTAATTCGATTCATTCCTGAGCGTGGTTCCGCAGTATACGCATTTCATCGTGTTTTCTCCTTGTATTACTTGCCCCATTCGTCCCAGCTGCTTCTGCGGGCTTTGTCGCCGTAGAAGGAAATATCCAGAGACCTGGCGTAGGAGCTCTCTTCGCCTTCCATGACATACTTCCACTCGTATGTCTTCATGTCAAATCCGCTCTTGTCGGATTCGGCCTGCTGCAGGACTCCCTCGGCGCCGAGTATGTCAGCGATCTCTCTGTAGCTCATGCGGTTCCTCATCGACGCAAACGTCTCCCCGTTCACGCTCACTCTGGATTCGCGGCCCTCTTTCTTTGCCTCGTATATCTCTTTGCCGAGAAGGACATCGTATTCCCTTATCCCGATGAGCTTCATGCTGTCGCTGAATTCAAGCTCGATCCGCGGAGCGTCATAGACATAGTCGGCATCGTCGAAATACTCTCCGGGCCAGATATATCTGCCTTCGTACCTCATCGTTCCTTCTTCTCCGATAAGATCCCTGACCTCATCGTAGCTCATTCCGAAATCGAGCTGCTCATACAGCTCCGGAGTCACCCTCGAGCTCATCTTAGCAAGCTGTTCCTCGACCGTCTCGGTCCCGTCTTCATCCCGGTCAGGACCGATCCTGTTAGAGATGAAAACGAACGCCGTTATCAGAAGCAGCACCGCAAGTACGCCCGCTGCTGCCGCTATGGCTTTCGCGTGCTCCCTTCCGGCCGCTGCCTTCGGCGCCGGCTGCTCCTTTTTTACCGGAGCGACCCTTTCGCCGCAGTTGTCGCAGAACTGCGCGTCAGGCGGCAGCTCATGCCCGCATTTTTTGCATTTTACCGTGATCTTCTCAGTCAATGTAATCGATCATCCATTCGCTGTAATATTTCAGTATCCCGTTTTCGAAGCGCAGCTCATAATCGCTGTCGTCTCCGGAGGATCTGCACCTCCAGACGTACGTCTCGTATCTATAGCTTCCGTAAGCATCCTTCATCGTCGATGATCTGCAGAGCTTACCCTCGCCCAGGACAGCGCAGACCTTCTCGTAACTCATGCCCTCGCTGATCTCAGAGACCTGCTTCTTCGTTACTACAGGCGCGTCGATACCGGCATAATCAAAATCATATATCTTCCGGTACGTTTCGTATGTTTCTGCACCGTCCAGGATGTCTCTTTCCTCGATGTAATCCGCTTTCAGCTCTTCCGGTCCGTCATTGCCGTCCTTGTAGAAATCCACGGATACATATCCGAATTCGCGGTTCGCGTAGTATTCTCCCGGCCACATATACCTCGTGACATATTTGCTGTCTTCGACCTTCTTGCCATCGCCGCCGATTATCCCGGCCATCTCTTCGTAGCTCATTCCTATATCGAGCTTTTCGAAAGCCTCGGGGCTTATCGTCGTCTCCCATCCGGTCAGATCTCGCGCTTTTTCGCGCATCTCATATTTCTTCATCGAAATGAGATTCGCCGTGACCGCGATGATGATGAACGCTCCGAAACAGATCCCGAAGGCGAGCAGTATGCGTTCCGCTGTCTTTTTGCGTTTCGCCCTTTTCTTCTCTGCTTTCCTTTGCTCTGCCGGCGCTTTTACCTCAAGGCGCTTTGAGCAAAGCGCCCCGCATATATCACAATAGGCAGCGTTGTCCGGGATCTCCGCTCCGCAGTTTTTACAGATTTTCATTACGCATGCCTCTCTTCTTCAGACTTCACAGCTACCTCATATCCTGATAGTAAGTATATTCAGGCCGAGGATATTCTGGTACTGAACATCCTGTGCCATCCCGAAAACAAGGCGCAGACCCAGTTTTCCCTCATCCTTGTGCTTTTCTTCGATCTCGCGCATGGCTACCGGATCGAAAGCGATGCAGTCGTCTTTTATGAGCAGAGTGATGCCGTCCCCGCGGTGCACCACTCTCACATCTATGCTGTGATCGCGGCTGTCCTGAGTGAATCCGTGCTCCACTATGTTCTCTGATATTTCCTCCATGGCAAGCCCCGCCGCATAGGCTTTTCTCTCATCTGTGCCGCGGTCCGTGCAGAACCTCTGTATCTCCTCTGCCATCCCCGCTATCTCCGAAGGCGTCCTCACGGTGACAGCCATGCGGTCTTCAGGAGCAGCTCCGAAACCGGCGGGAATGACCATCAGCTCTTCCATGTTCCGAGGCAGCCTTCTGTTCATCACACAGGCATAGATGAATATCAGAGCGACGGTGATCACTCCGTTCGCTATGTTCGCTGCATACACGCCGTTCATTCCCATGAGCGGCATAAGGATAAGGCTGACTATGACGACGTCGGCGACTCCGTCAAGCACGGCAAGGAAGTTGGCGAACTTTTCACGTTCCGATGCCTGGTAGTAGCATGAGAAGTGAAGGTATATGACCGCGAACGGCATGCACAGCGGCAGAAGCCTGAAGCCCCATACCGTCATCATGAATACCGGATCCGAAGGAGCATGGAAGAACAGATGAGTCAGCGGCACGGCCAGGAGGCACAGTACCGCCGTGACAGTGCACTGCAGAGGCAGGAAACGCCCGAACATCACCCTCATCACATCCGTCAGAGTCTGCCTGTCCTCTTCGCCTATGCTGACGCTTATCATCATGCGCGATACTACGAGCATACCTGCAGGGATGGCCCAGAAGACGATCAGAAAAGAGTTTACGGCGGTAAAGGCCGCAAGACCGTCCGATCCGGCATACGTGAGTATCAGCCTGTTGACTATGTAGCCGCGGGCCGACTGGTAGATATACGTCGCTCCGCCAGGAAATCCTATCCTTACCATAGCCGGGCATTCTTTCCACTCTGCCGAGCGGAGGGAGAACTTTACCGATGAAGCTCCTCTTATGAAGTATTCCGCCTCTACGGCCAGGCAGACCCAGGTCCCCAGCACGGAAGCAAGGGCCAGACCGGCTGTTCCCATGCGCATCACGCACACGAAGATCACGTTGAACACCACATTGCTCAGAGCGAAAACTATGCCTGCCGCCATGGCTCTCCGGTTTCGGTTGTCCATGATGAGATATGACGGGATCTGAGTCATCACCATGTACGGCAGCACGCCTGCAGCCATCACTCTGATATAGCTGTCGAATGCAGGTTTTATCAGAGGATCATTCGTAAAAAAGCCGGTCATGCCGGAAGTGCCGAGAAAGAAGAGTATAACTCCGATCACCGCTCCGGCAGCCGCTGCTGATGCGATGTTCACCGTGAACAC
>CACYHM010000005.1 GCA_902774195.1 uncultured Eubacteriales bacterium | reverse complement strand
GCCTCGCGCTCCATGATGCGCTGGTCGCGCTTAGGGTCGTATTCGTAGATCTGCCTGACCGCCGCGTCGTAGTTGTGCGCCGCGATGTCGCTCATCTCCCATACGACTCTCTTTACCTGATCGAGAGCGATGGCAGGGGAGTTGAAGAGACGCTCGTCGAGAGCATCGAGAGCCTCGATCGCGTGCTTGTCTTCTTCATCGAGCGGAGCTTCCTTTACGATAGTGCAGGTGATCTTTTCAAAGACTCCGGTGAACGGCAGCAGGAGGACTGCAGGCACGAGCCTGAAGACTCCGTGTATGTTGGCAACGCCGCCGGAGTTGAGCGGCATGGTCCACAGCTCGTCGCTGATGATGCCTGTCTTTCTGCCGATGAATACCATCAGGAAGCAGAGGATGGCTGCAAATACGTTGTATACGATGTGGACGACTGCCGTCCTGCGCTGCACCGGCTTGGCGCCGATCCTGCTGACGAGATATGTCGTGATGCAGTCTCCGATATTGACGCCTATGATGACGGCGAATACCGCGCTGAATGTGACTCCTACCGAGCTTGCGATCGACTGTATGATACCGACTACCGCGGACGAGCTCTGTACTATACCGGTAACGACCACGCCGGCGAGGAAGCCGAGCATGTAGTTGTTCTGGAACGCAAGCAGCAGTCCTGAAAGTGCGTCGCTGTACTGGCCCACGACATCGCTCATGTAGATGAGTCCCATGAACAGTATTCCGAAACCGCAGGCGACAGAGCCGGCGGTCTTTGCCGTATTGGTCTTGACGAACATGATCAGGACTATGCCTATCACGAGGGCAAGAGGGGCCAGGTTATCGGCTTTGAAGAAGTAGAGCGGGCTGTCCATGCCCGAGCTCACGTCCATGAGCCTGATGATCTGGGCCGTGATGGCAGTTCCTACGTTGGCGCCCAGTACGATCCCCACGGACTGATGGAATGTCAGAAAGCCCGCGCCGACAAGTCCGATGGTGATCACTATGGTAGCGGTCGAGCTCTGGATGACGCAGGCGACCAGCATGCCGAGCAGAAAGCCCATCCACGGCTTGTTGGTGACCTTTGCGAGCGCGTTCTGCATCGCTCCGCCTGATGAACTCTTGAGGCCGTCTCCCATGACGCGCATGCCGTAGAGAAACATGGCGAGCCCGCCGAGGAAGGCGATCAGAGTGTAGAAAACATGCATAAAAACAACTCCCTGTTAATTGAGAAACATATGATATATCCCAATTCCCCCGGGAATAATTATAAGTACAGTCTGCACAAAAAAGCAATGAGACTGACCGCTCTGAAGCAGAAAATAGAAGGAAATAAATTCCCGCAAAAAAAGAGGGAATTAGATGTTGACTTAATCCTACCGGGGTGGTAGGATTTTGCGTGGAAACGAAGAAAATATCATCCGGCCGGGAGTGAAAGGCCGGAGGGAAGGAGGCACCCCCAATGATGGTATCCACGAAGGGCAGGTACGCTCTGACCGTGATGGTGGACCTTGCGAAAAACGAGGGCGGCGGATACGTTTCTCTATCAGACATAGCGGAGAGAGAAAACCTGTCGATGAAGTACCTCGAAAGCATAATATCCATACTCAACAAGGGAGGCATGCTGCTGAGCCTCAGGGGCAAGAACGGCGGCTACAAGCTGGCCAGGGAGCCTAAGGACTACAACATCAACGAGATACTGCTTCTGACCGAGGGGACGCTCGCGCCTGTCAACTGCATCATGCAGGACGGCGTCCAGTGCGACAAGGCTGCCACCTGCAGCACACTGCCGCTGTGGGCGGGCCTCGACAAGGTCATTGAGGGCTATCTCAGCGACATCACGCTTGAAGACATTATTTCCGGCAATCGCAGAAAGATGCTGAAAGGCTACTGCGAGAGCTGTGACAACTGATACCGGGAGGGAACACAATGAGAGTATATGCAGATAACGCCGCCACGACTTACCTGAGCAGGACGGCTAAAGAGAAATTCATCGAATGTCTGGATGAATTCAACGGCAACCCTAACAGCCTGCACAGCGACGGGCAGCGTACGCAGGAAGAGCTCGACAGAGCCAGGGCGATCGTTGCGGAATGCATCAACGCCGCAAGGCCGAATGAGATCTACTTCACATCCGGCGGTTCGGAAGCCGACAACCAGGCGCTCATAAGCGCTGCAAGAGGCCTCAGGGCAAAGGGCAAAAAACACCTGGTCACGCTCAATATCGAGCACCATGCGATACTTCACACCATGGCCAAGCTCGAGAAGGAAGGCTTCGAGGTCACGTTCCTGGCTCCTGAGTCCAACGGCGTCGTCGATGTAAAGAAGGTCGCGGACGCTATAAGAGAGGACACCGCGCTCGTCAGCATAATGTTCGCGAACAACGAGATGGGAGCGATACAGCCTATACCTGAGATCGGAAAGATCTGCAAAGAGAAGGGAGTGCTCTTCCACACTGACGCAGTACAGGCCGCGGGGCATCTTCCGATAGACGTCCAGGCTATGAACATCGACATGCTGTCGATGTCGGGACATAAGTTCCACGGACCTAAGGGAGTGGGAGTGCTCTACGCCAGAAACGGCATCCGCCTTGTGAACGTCATCGAGGGAGGAGCCCAGGAAAGAGGCAAGAGAGCCGGTACTGTGAACGTGCCTGCCATCGCGGCGATGGCTGCCGCTCTCAAGGAAGCGACCGACAACATGGACGCCAACATGAGCAAAGTAAGGGCGCTGAGAGACAGGCTGATCAACGGTCTGAAGGACATCCCTTATTCGCAGCTCAACGGTGATCCGGTAAAGAGGCTCCCGGGCAACGTAAACTGGTCATTCGAGGGCGTCGAGGGCGAGAGCCTGCTGCTGCACCTCGATATGCTCGGCATCGAGTGCTCGTCCGGATCGGCCTGCACCAGCGAATCGCTCGACCCGTCACACGTGCTTACGGGCATGGGAGTACCGGTCGAGGCCGCGCACGGCTCTCTGAGGTTCAGCCTGGATATCGACAACGATGAAGAGCAGATAGACTACATCATCGAAAAGGTGCACGAGGTCGTCGCCCTGTACAGATCGATGTCCCCATACTGGGAAGATCTCGAAATCGGCAAGAGGGAACACTGCATACCTGAATACTGGCATGAATGACTGGATCCCGACGGAGAGAGACCCGCAGCTGTATAGACGTTGACGTAAAACGATGGAATCAGTGAGATTTACGTCAACATTACGGGATAAAAAACTGATAATGTAAAGTAAACTTTATAAAATAATTACAAAACGTAAAGAACGCTTTACATTTTGAACTATAACAGACAAAAAGTTGACGCAAAATTGTAGAAAACAGGATATTTACGTCAACATAACTACATCAGGTGAAAATGACGTAAAGTAAACTTTACATATCTGCGTGTAAACGATGTAAAGAAAACTTTACATAATGAAAGGAGAAAGAAATGTCACTATATACAGATAAGGTAATGGATCACTTTGAACATCCGCGCAATGTAGGTGTGATCGAGGATGCGGACGGTATCGGCGAAGTCGGGAACCCTCTCTGCGGAGACATCATGAAGATGTACATAAAGGTCGAGGACGACAGGATCAAGGACGTGAAGTTCAAGACTTTCGGCTGCGGCAGCGCCATCGCCACAAGCTCGATGGCAACAGAGCTCATCAAGGGAAAGACTCTCGATGAGGCTCTCGAACTCACGAACAAGGCTGTAGTGGAAGCTCTCGACGGACTCCCGGCAAGGAAGATACACTGCTCGGTACTGGCAGAGGATGCCATCAAGGCTGCAATGGTGGACTATTACAATAAGAGCGGCAGACCTATGCCGGAGAGCCTTGTCGGATTCGAACCTCACGAAGACTAGAATTATTCTCTAATTCAATATAAAAGCGTGGACAGAAGTGTTATAATCAATTGGATAACAATTCGTTAACGATCCAAAAAAAGGAGAGGGTCATCATGGCAAAGAAAAGAATGAAACTCGCTAAGCCGGGCAAGAGATTCGGCGCTGCATGCATCGACGCGGCGATCCCGTTCGTGCTGTGCATCATCAGCATGATAGCGGCACCGAGCCGCAACACATACAGCTTTGACTACAGCTATAACAACCAGTACAGCTACGGCTATCATGAGACAAGCAGCGGCTCAACAGCCGTGATGGTGATAGTATTTCTTCTTCTGCTGGCATATGTGGTCGTGGAATTCGTATTCTATGCGAAGGCCGCGAGCATCGGAAAGAAGATACTCGGGCTCCAGGTCGTATCGAGCCTTGACGGCAAGCCGCTCGGATTCTGGAGGATGCTCTACAGAGAATGCATCGTCAAGCAGGCTTCGAGCGTGTTCATGCTCGGATATATATGGATCCTCGTAGATGAGAGGAACAGAGGCTGGCATGACAAGATCATGGACACCTATGTAGTCGACAATAAGGCGACTGCTCTGGCAGCTGCGGGCGGACCAGCGCCTGCTGCCCCTGCGGCTCCTTACACACCGGCAGCTCCTGCGCAGGGAATGCCTGCGGCACCTGCTCCTGCAGCAGCACCGGCACAGGCTCCTGCTCCTGCAGCAGCACCTGCGGCTCCTACGGCAGCGCCGGCACAGGCTCCTGCAGAAGTTACATTCGATGTAAATGTTCCTCCTGCAGCACCTGCAGCACCGGTGCCTGAAGCCCCTGCAGCACCGGCACCTGCAGCCCCTGAAGCACAGACTCCTGCTCCTGCAGCACCGGCTCCTGCTATGCCGGCAAGACCGTCGATAAGGCTCGATATCGATGAGCCTGCTCCGGCTGCGGTAAAGGCGGACATGTCGATGAAGAAGGATGAGCTCCTTGCAGCGGCGGCAAAGCTGGGGGTAAGCGTGAACGCCAAGGCGACCAAGGCCGAGATAATCGAAGCCATCAACAAGGCGTCGAAATAAGCCAAGGTAAAGGGCTGCCTGCAAAAGGAAAACGGGACAGAGATAAATAACATAAGGACATTATTACGATATAGATGAAAAAGATTGCTAAAGTCGTACAGAACGACAATCTTGTTCGTGACATACACAAGATGACTATCGACATGGGCGAGTGCGATTTCAGCCTCCCCGGTCAGTATGCGATGATAGAAGCCGGCGGGATGCGCAGACCTTACCAGGTATGCGATTTCGACAGCAACAGATTTACGATCGTGTTCCCGGCAAGCGGCAAAGAGAGCGGCGTTCTCGCGCAGCTCAAGCCGGGAGACGAAGTCCTGGTCAACACGGGCCTGGGCAACGGATTCGATCTCGAGGCGATGCCTGAAGAGGTCTATCTGGTAGCGGACGATATGGGCATCCCGGAGATGCTGGGTCTTGCCCGCGGTCTTTTGATGCGCGGCGTCAGATGCAAGCTGGTCCTGAGCTATCCGTCAAAAAATGACATCTATATGCTCGAAAGCTTCAGGAACCTGGTCAACGAGATCGAGGTCCTGACTCTGGACGGAAGCAACGGCAGAGAAGGCAAGGCTTCAGATGTCATAAGGAACGCAGCCTATGTCTGCGCCGGCGGTTCGCTCGACATGCTCAAGGAACTCGCCGACAGATCGAAGGACGGTCAGTTCAGCCTCAGCAGCACAGTGCTCGCGGATTCCGCCGACTACGATGACTGCTTCATCGAGACGAAAATGGGCAGACTCAACTGCAGCGATGCCGGGCCTGTATTCGACAAGAACATAATAGACTGGGACAAGATCGCTTAGGAGGAAGCGCCGATGTATGCACTGACGGCAAAGGGAATGAAATACATGGATGAATATGCCATGCAGGCCGGTCTTCCGGGCGTCGTTCTGATGGAGAACGCTGCCAGGGGAGTCGCTGATGCAGTGGCAGAGAAGATCCCTGACAGGTCTTCCAAGATCCTCATCCTTGCCGGTCACGGAAACAACGGCGGCGATGCTATAGCTGCGGCAAGATGGCTTGCGCAGACGGGCTACGAGAAGATCGAGCTGCACTTCACAGGCGATATAAACAAGGCCGGTGATGAATTCAAGCGGCAGATGACCATACTCGCGAATGCCCATCCGGACGTAAGGATCTCCGGACTTCGCGGCATAGAGCGCAGCGTCCTTAACTCCCGCTACGACTGCATCGTGGACGGGATGTACGGGATAGGGCTCAACAAGGTCCTTTCCGATGACGACATCAGGCTGGTCAAGTATATAAACTCAAAGTCCGGACTCAAGGTGGCGGTGGATATCCCTACCGGACTCAACGCGACCAGCGGTCTGATCATGGGAGAATCCATCAGGGCCGACCTCACGGTCACATTCGGCAGCTACAAGACGGGTATGTTCTTCGGCGCCGGAAGGGAATGCTGCGGCGAGGTCAAAGTCATAGACATAGGCCTGATGCCTGACGGATACGACAATGTGACTGACAAGCTCGAGGTGCTCGATTCGAAGTTCCTCTCAGATACCATAGACAGAGCGCTTGCTCCGAGACCTGAGAGCGGGCACAAGGGCACCTTCGGAACGGTAGGAGTCGTCATCAGCTCAAACGGCATGCTCGGCGCGGGCATGCTTGCAGCCAAGGCCGCGTACAGGGCGGGCTGCGGACTGGTAAAGATATTCTGTCCGAGCAAGTACACCGGATTCTTCAACGTATCCATACCTGAAGCTGTCGCTGTGCCGTATAAGCCTGATGATGTGCTGGGGGCATTCGAGGGTTTCGCAACAGGCGTCGATGTGCTCCTCATAGGACCGGGACTCAAGGAGGATTCGGTCGGAAGGCTGCTCGTCAAGCAGATACTCGCCGGCAAAAAGCCTGCGGTATTCGATGCCGGAGCGCTGAACCTCATCTCTAAGAACCTGAAATCTCTGCGCAAGAGGAGATGCCCGTGCGTCATAACGCCGCATCTGGGAGAGATGGCAAGGCTCTGCGGAGAGGACATCAACGTGGTCGCCAGAAACAGGATCGCGTACACCAGAAAGTTCTCAGAGAAATTCGAGGTGAGCATGGTGGTAAAATCCGATGTGTCTCTCATAGCGCTGAGGGACAAAGGAAACGGCCGCAGCCTCTTCATAAACACAGTGGGCAACTCCGGTCTTGCCACGGCTGGATCGGGAGACGTCCTGGCGGGAGTAATCGCATCGCTCATCGCGCAGGGCAATTCGCTCGACACAAGTCTCCTCTACGGCGTGATGCTGCACGGCAAGGCTGCTGAGAAGTACGCGCTTGACGGCGGAGCAAGGCGAAAAATGATGGCAGGAGATATTATTGACAATCTGTTTTAAGCGTAGTACAATCACTGCGTTGCGGTCATCTTTGGCCAGGGGTCAGACCCCATGGCCGGATGCGCATAAATCCAATGGCGACAGGAGGTGAGACAAGAATATGGCACAGGTAGTCGTAAGAGAGAACGAGAGCCTGGAGAGTGCTCTTAAGAGATTTAAGAGATCTTGCGCTCGCGATGGCGTCATGGCAGAGCTGCGCAAGAGAGAGCACTACGAGAAGCCAAGCGTAAGACGTAAGAAAAAGTCTGAGGCTGCTCGCAAGAAAGCTCGCAAGTATTAATAGCAAATGAGGATGCGAACCATAGCTGACGGTTCGCATTTTTCATTAACGACCGATACATAAAGGAGAAGTGAAATGGGTCTTAAGGAACAACTGATGCAGGATTACAAGGACGCCATGAAGAGCGCCGACGCGGTAAAGAAGGAGACCGTCAATATGGTCAGGGCCGCGATCAAGCAGTACGAAGTCGATCAGAGAGTCGAACTGAGCGACGATGCCGATATCGTAAAGATCATCAAGAAGCAGGTCAAGATGAGGACCGATGCACTTGCGGACTTCGCGAAGGCCGGAAGAGACGACATGGTCGAAGGCTACAAGAAGGAGATCGAGATCCTCCAGGGATACCTGCCTGAAGAGATGGGCGAAGAAGAGATAAAGGCAAAGGTAAAAGAGATAGCCGGTAAGCTCGGCATCGAGGGCGACATGAAGAACATGGGAGCGCTCATGAAGGGCGTCATGGCAGAGCTCAGGGACAAGGCTGACGGTTCTGCTGTCAACAAGGCTGTAAAGGAATTCCTCAGCGGCAAGTGATCATAGAAAGGCATAGATGGAAGAATTCAAATTAAACATTCCGGAAGAGATCGATGTACAGGGCCTGTTCGGCAATTATGACGCCAATATACGCTCTGTAGAGAAATTCACGGGCACTGAGATGTCGTTCAGAAACGGCGTGCTCACCATAAGAGGCAGGAACCCTGAGCTTGCGGCGCGCATCATCGCGAAGCTCATCGAGACTCTGACCATAGAGCCTGAGATAGACGCTCAGAAGCTCAGCTATCTTATCGAGATGGAGGCCGGAGGCAAGTCGTACGACGAAAAATCCGCTTCCAGGGACATCATCTGCTATACGCACACGGGAAGGCCTCTCAAGCCGAAGACCCAGGCCCAGAAGGAATACGTCGATAATATCAGGAACACCGACATGGTGTTCGGCATAGGACCTGCGGGCACGGGCAAGACATACCTCGCGTGCGCGATGGCGGTGAATGCCTACAAGAGCAAACAGGTCGAGAGGATCATACTCACAAGACCGGCTGTAGAGGCAGGAGAGAGGCTGGGATTTCTGCCGGGCGACATGCAGGAGAAGGTCGATCCTTACCTCAGACCGCTGTATGACGCGCTGTATGACGTTCTCGGGATAGAGGCTTCGCAGAGACTGAGAGAAAAGGGAGTCATAGAGGTAGTGCCGCTCGCGTACATGAGAGGCCGCACCCTCGACAACGCCTTCATCATTCTCGACGAGGCCCAGAACACCACGCGCGAGCAGATGAAGATGTTCCTGACAAGGATGGGCTTCAATTCGAAGGTCGTGGTCACCGGAGACATAACCCAGATCGACCTGCCGTCGGGCACCAGATCGGGCCTTATGGAAGCTCAGAAGATACTGAAGGGCGTCGAAGGCATAAAGTTCAATTCCTTCAGCGAGGTCGACGTCATCAGACACGAGCTCGTGAAGCGCATCATCAGGGCATACGACACATACGACAGCAAAGTAAAAAGCAGGAGCCATGTGAAGGGCGACAAGGTCAGCAGCAGATAGGCTGCGGGCTGTTCGCAGTGAGGGGGCTTTAGCATGCATATCATTTACAATGACGAAAACGACAGGCTGACACCCGAGATCTGGAAACTCATGGAGCAGGCTTTCGAACGCGCGATGCAGAACGAATTCGGCGAAGAGCTTGCGTCTGAAGGAGTGAGTCTTCCGGACATCGATGCGGAGCTCGGAGTCTCTGTAGTGGACAGGGACGAGATACTCGAACTGAACCGCGAATACAGGCAGAGGGACAGGGTGACTGATGTCCTCAGCTTCCCTCAGTTCGGCGGACATGACGAGCTGCTCGAAGACCTTCTCGACGAGGAGACGGAGACCCTGATAGGAGACGTCGTCATATGCTATGATGTCGCGGCTGAACAGGCAAGGGAGTACGGCACAGGCTTCACGCGCGAGATGCTCTACCTTTTCGTCCACAGCGTGATGCACCTCTTCGGGTATGATCACATGGAAGAGGACGAAAAAGCTGTGATGAGAGAAAAAGAAGAGAAAGTCCTGTCAGCGATAGGACTCGGAAGAAAGTGAATGTAAAGAAAACTTTACGTATGAAATGTAAAGATTTCTTTACATAAGAAAGAAGATATCAATAATGAAATCAGGTTTTATAGGCATAGCCGGCAGGCCGAACGTGGGCAAGTCCACTCTCATGAATGCGATGCTGGGCGAGAAGATCGCCATCACATCGGCAAAGCCGCAGACGACACTAAACAGGATAAAGGGGATATACACGGATCTTGAGTACGATGGAGGGGAGGGCCTGCAGATGGTCTTTCTCGATACTCCGGGAATACACAAGCCGCACAACAAGCTGGGCAGCGCTATCAACGAGACCGCCATCAACACGCTCAGCGGAGTTGACGTTATACTTCTTATCGTCGACGGCACGATGGAATTCGGCAAGGGAGACGAGAGCATCATCAGGCTGCTGAAGGATGCCGAAGCTCCGAAGCTCCTGGCCGTAAACAAGATGGATCTCATGAGCCCCGAGCAGTATCTGGCACTTTACAACAGATATGACGAGACGGGCCTCTTCGACGATATATACGGAGTGTCCGCGCTCAGGGGCGACAATGTCGAAGAACTCAGAGACCGCCTTACCGGCTACATGAAAGACGGTCCGATGTACTATCCGGAAGATATCGCTACGGACGACCCGGTCAGGTTTATCGTGAGCGAGATCATAAGAGAGAAACTCATGAACTATCTCGAAGACGAAGTGCCGCACGGCGTGTTCGTCGAGGTCGAGACTTTCAAGGAGCCTGAAGAGCCGGGCAGGGCGACCGAGATAGGCGCCGTGATCTACTGCGAAAAGAAGTCGCACAAGGGCATAATCATCGGCAAGGGCGGCAATAAGCTCAAGGGCGTCGGCAAGGCTGCGCGCCTCGAGATAGAGGATCTTTTAGGGTGCAAGGTGTTCCTGAGCCTTTTCGTAAAGGTGAAGGAGGGATGGCGCGACTCGGAGAGGACCATCCGCAGCTGGGGCTACAAGGACGAATAGCGCGCAATGGTGATAACGGCAGAGGGCATCGTCCTCAGACAGAGAAAGATAGCGAATAACCGCCGGATGATCGTGCTGTTCACGAAGCAGTACGGCAAGATCTCGGCAGGCACTTCCGTGAATGAGAAGAGCCGCAGCAAGGCAGCACTGGCCTTGCGTCCTTTTACTTATGCGGAATATGACATATTCAGGGGCAGGGAGGCCTACAGCATCAATTCGGCGCAGGCAAAGAAGAGCTTCTACTCGATAGGAGAGGATATAGACCGCTTCATGGCGGCTTCGGCTTTCATCGAATACCTCGACAAGGTGCTCGGCGAAGAAGAGCCCATGCCTAAGCTTTACGAGCTTGCTCTTGCATTTCTCGAGTCCGTATCGAAGAGCAGATCGAGCGCGGAGACGCTTCTTTTCGCCTTCATCGTTAAGTCCCTGAGGCTGCTTGGCGTCGCGCCCGAGCTTTCGTGCTGCGTGGGATGCGGCAAAAGCCCATCAGAATTCGGCGGAGACGGCTTCAGATGCTTCTCGGTGACGGGCGGCGGCATCATATGTCCGGACTGCGCAGAACAAGAGAAAACAACGCCCGATTCGTTGATTTACCAACCTTCCTTCGATATAATTACTGTGTTCGGTTATTTTGACTCCAGACCTCTTGCGACATTCGAAAAGGTGGATCTGAAGCCCGAAGTCGCGGGAGTGGTCAGAGATATACTTGCAGAGTACACCGGCCGCTATCTGGGCGTCGATGTGCTCAGGACATCCACAGGATTGGAGGTATAGAAAGAATGGAAATCACAATCGAAAAGATCGATCTTGTAAAGGACAGAACAGGCTGCACATATGCAGAGGCAAAGGAAGCTCTCGAGCAGCACGATGGAAGCGTAGTTGACGCCATCATAGCGCTCGAAGAGAAAACGAATAAAGATCACGACAGGATCACGGGCGAGAGCCTCAAGGACAGCCCGATCTTCCTGAAGATGAAAGAGATCGTAGATAAGGGCAATGTCTCGAGAATAGTCGTGAGCAAGGGCGACAAGACCGTCGTGAACTTCCCTGTAACAGCCGGAGTCATCGGCACTCTTCTCGTGCCTTGGGGAGCTATCCTCGGCATAGTAGCCGCGATGGGCGCACAGTGCAGCATCGACTTCATCGACGAGAAGGGCAAGGCTTTTGACCTTGACGGCAAGGTCATCGGCTTCTACGACAAGGCTAAAGGCATCGTCGTGAAGAGCGTCGACAAGGCTCAGACGGCTATCAACGACAAGGAGAGCATCGACGAGATCATGAACACGATCGACTCCCTCGCCAAGAAAGCTGGCAAGACAGTCAAGGAACTGATCAAGGATGCTGCCGACGCTTACAAGACGAGCGACGCCGAGGACATCATCGAAGAAGAGTTCAAGAACGAAGAAGAACTGTAAAGGACAGAATTAATGGCAGTAGACAAGAAAGATATTCCGGTAACAGACAGAGCCGTAAGCATGGAGAAGATCATAGCCCTGTGCAAGAACAGAGGCTACATCTATCCGGGCTCGGAGATATACGGCGGACTTGCGAACACATGGGACTTCGGCCCGCTGGGAGTTGAATTCAAGAACAATATCAAGGACGCGTGGAGGGCCAAATTCGTGCGCGAATCAGGGCTCAACGTGGGCCTTGACGCGGCCATTCTCATGAATCCTCAGACATGGGTGGCATCGGGCCACGTCGGCGGATTCTCGGATCCCCTGATCGACTGCAGGTCGTGCAAGACCAGATACAGGGCCGATCAGCTCATCGAAGACTATCTGAAGGAGCAGGATCCTGAGGCAGAGGCCGTAGTGGACGGATGGACGAAGGACGAGATGGAGAGCTTCATCGCCGACAAGGGCGTCAAATGCCCGAACTGCGGCAAGAGCGACTTCACGGGCATCCGCCAGTTCAACCTGATGTTCAAGACATTCCAGGGCGTCACAGAAGATTCAAAGGCCGAGATCTATATGAGGCCTGAGACCGCGCAGGGCATCTTCGTGAACTTCAAGAACGTTCAGAGGACCTCGCGCCGCAAGGTCCCGTTCGGCATCGCCCAGGTGGGCAAGTCGTTCCGAAACGAGATCACGCCGGGCAACTTCATCTTCAGGGTGAGGGAGTTCGAGCAGATGGAGCTTGAATTCTTCTGCAAGCCGGGCACGGAACTCGACTGGTTCGCGTACTGGAAGGACTACTGCGCAGCTTTCCTGAAGAATCTCGGACTCAAAGAGGAATACACGAGGCTCAGAGACCACGCTCCTGAAGAGCTCGCTCACTACAGCAACGCATGCACGGACATCGAGTATCTCTTCCCGTTCGGATGGGGAGAGCTCTGGGGCGTCGCATCGCGTACGGACTACGACCTCATGGCTCACCAGACCACGTCCGGAGAGGACATGAGCTATCTCGATCCTGAGACCAACGAGAGGTACGTTCCGTACTGCATCGAGCCTTCAGTCGGAGTCGAAAGACTCGTGCTGGCCTTCCTCGTCGACGCATACGATGAGGAGGTGCTGACCGACGCGAAGGGCAAGGAGGATGTCAGAGTGGTGCTCAGGCTGCATCCTGCGCTGGCTCCGTACAAGGCGGCCGTACTGCCGCTTTCGAAGAAGCTCGAGGACGTCGCGCTTCCGGTCTACGAAGAGCTCAGCAAATACTTCATGGTCGAATACGACGCGTCCGGCTCCATAGGCAAGCGCTACAGGAGAGAGGACGAGATAGGAACACCGTTCAGCATCTGTGTCGACTTTGACACAGCTGAAGATAAATCCGTTACCATCCGCGACAGGGACACGATGGAACAGGTCAGGATCCCGATCGCAGAGGTGAGAGAGTACATCGAGGACAGACTCAGGTTTTAAAGGGTCGGGGACTATGTATCTTTCAAATTGTTATCAATAAGCTATCTAAAAGGGGGCCGGCAACCAGCCGGTGTCCGGAAAGGAAAAGGAGTAAAGCTTATGGCAAAATATGTTTATTCATTCAATGAGGGCTCGAAGGACATGAGAAACCTTCTGGGCGGCAAGGGCGCTAACCTCGCAGAGATGACCAACATCGGTCTGCCTGTACCTTTCGGCTTCACGATCACGACTGAAGCATGCAGAAAGTACACTGAGGACGGCGGAGTCCTGTCCCAGGAAGTCATCGACGAAGTTTGGGAGCACCTCGCTGAACTCGAAGAGGTAATGGGCAAGAAGTTCGGAGACAACGAGAACCCGCTGCTCGTTTCGGTAAGATCCGGAGCGCCGATCTCGATGCCGGGCATGATGGACACCATCCTCAACCTCGGACTCAATGACGTCGCGGTAGAGGGCCTTGCGAAGAAGACTGGCAACGACAGATTCGCATACGACAGCTACAGAAGATTCATCCAGATGTTCGGCGATGTCGTTATGGAGATCAAGAAGTCCAACTTCGACGCCGTATTCGACGGCCAGAAGAAGAAAGCCGGCGTTGAATTCGACGTAGACCTCACTACAGAAGACCTCAAGGAAGTCATCAAGGGCTACAAGGAAGTAGTAAAGAGAGAGCTCGGAAGAGAGTTCCCGCAGGATCCTAAGGATCAGCTGCTCGAGGCTATCAAGGCCGTATTCAGATCGTGGAACAACGAGAGAGCCATCCTCTACAGAAAGATGTACGACATTCCTGATTCGCTCGGAACAGCCGTAAACGTCCAGTCCATGGTATTCGGAAACAGCGGCAACAACTCCGGAACAGGCGTAGCCTTCACGCGTAACGCTGCGACAGGCGAGAACAAGCTCTACGGCGAGTTCCTCGTCAACGCTCAGGGCGAGGACGTAGTTGCGGGTATCAGAACTCCGCAGCCTATCGCCGAGATGAAAGAGAAGTTCCCTGATGTCTACGCTCAGTTCGAGAAGATCGCGAACACTCTGGAGTCCCATTACAGAGACATGCAGGACATGGAGTTCACCGTAGAAGACGGAAAGCTCTTCATGCTCCAGACGCGTAACGGCAAGAGGACTGCCGCTGCTGCAGTAAAGGTAGCCGTAGACCTCGTGAACGAGGGACTCATCGACAAGGATACAGCTGTCATGAGAGTCGAGCCTGAGCAGATCGACCAGCTCCTCCATCCTGTATTCGATACAGACGAGCTCAAGAAGGCGACAGCTGTCGCCAAGGGACTTCCGGCTTCGCCGGGCGCTGCCACAGGCCAGATCTACTTCTCGGCTGACGACGCAGCAGCTGCTGCTGAAGAAGGAAAGAAAGTCATCCTCGTAAGAGAAGAGACTTCCCCTGAGGACCTCGCCGGCATGGCTGCCGCAGAGGGCATCCTGACAGCAAGAGGCGGAATGACATCCCACGCTGCTGTAGTAGCAAGAGGAATGGGCAAGTGCTGCGTATCCGGCTGCAAGGACATCGTAGTAGACGAAGCTGCAAAGACTATGACAGTCGGCGGCAAGGTATACAAAGAGGGAGACAGCATCTCGCTCAACGGTTCGGACGGTAGCGTATACGCAGAGACCATCAAGACTCTTGCTCCTGAGCTCTCCGGCGACTTCGGCCAGATCATGGAGTGGGCTGACGAGGCAAGGACACTGAAGGTAAGAACGAACGCCGACAACCCGAGAGACGCCGCTCAGGCTGTAGCTTTCGGAGCTGAAGGTATCGGACTCTGCCGTACAGAGCATATGTTCTTCGAGGACGAGAGGATCCCTAAGATCAGAAGGATGATCCTCGCAGACAACGAGGCTGACAGAAGAGAAGCTCTCGCAGGCCTCCTGCCGTATCAGAAGGAAGACTTCAAGGGCATCTACAAGGCGATGGGCGACAGGCCTGTAACGATCAGACTGCTCGACCCGCCTCTGCACGAGTTCCTGCCTAAGACAGAAGAGGATATCAAGCAGCTCTCCGAGCAGTTCGGCATCCCTTATGAGCAGGTAGTCAACAAGACTCTCGAGCTCCACGAGTTCAACCCTATGCTGGGTCACAGAGGCTGCAGACTCGCCGTCACATATCCTGAGATCGCAGAGATGCAGACAGAGGCCATCATCACAGCCGCTCTCGAGGTCCGCAAAGAAGAAGGCCTCGACATCGTGCCTGAGATCATGGTACCGCTGGTAGGCCACGTGAACGAGCTCAGATTCGTCAAGAACACCATCGTCGAAGTCGCTGACAGGCTGATCGCTGAGTCCGGCGAAGAGATGAAGTACATGGTCGGAACGATGATCGAGATCCCTAGAGCTGCTCTTACAGCTGACGAGATCGCCGAAGAGGCTGAATTCTTCTCGTTCGGAACAAACGACCTGACACAGATGGGCTTCGGATTCTCGAGAGACGACACAGGCGCTATCATCAAGGAATACGTCGATAAGGGCATCCTTGAGCATGATCCGTTCCAGTCGCTCGACCAGACAGGCATCGGCAAGCTCGTAAGACAAGCTCGGTATCTGCGGAGAGCACGGCGGAGACCCTGCATCCGTACACTTCTGCCACGAAGTAGGACTCAACTACGTATCCTGCTCGCCGTTCAGAGTTCCTATCGCAAGACTGGCTGCTGCACAGGCTGCTATCGAAGAGAAAAGGAAATAACGGATAAAAGACAAACGTTGACGCCGCACGGCACGGTTTTGCCGGAGCGGCGTCATCTTTTTTGTATAATGAGTTCAAAAGGTAAAGTAAACTTTACCTTTTGGCGCACAATGTAAAGAATACTTTACGTTACGCGCCGATTTTGAGCCGTTTTACTGCAAAAAATGACGCCGGACCGTTTGGCTCACGTGATCCGGCATCAATACTTTGTCCTAAAAGGATATCGTGTCCTGTATTTGATATCAGGAATTCAGTTCTTTTATGATCTCAGGCAGTTTCGCATCGACTTCATCGTTTTCGAGCTGGCAGGTGCCGGCGTTTTTGTGGCCTCCGCCGCCGTATTTGAGGCATAATGCTCCGATATCGAAGTCAGACGCTTTGTTGACTATGTTGACTATGGACTTTCCGATCATTACCGCTGTGTTCTGCTTCTTGAAGCCCCATGCCACATGCACCGAGATCTCGGTCTCAGGATAGAGAGCGTAGATCATGAAGCGGTTTCCGGCATGTATGACTTCTTCGTTTCTGAGGTCGAGCACGACTACCTTGCCGTGGACCTTTGCGATGCGCTTCAGCTGATCCTTGAAGAGGTCGGCCTGCTCGAAGTAGAGGTCGACTCTTTCCTTTACGTCAGGGAGCTCGAGTATCTCATCGATATTGTGATCGACGCAGTAGTCGATGAGCTCCATCATCAGATCGTAGTTCGATATGCGGAAGTCGTGGAAGCGTCCGAGTCCTGTGCGCGGGTCCATCAGGTAGTTGATCAGTACCCATCCCTTAGGATCCAGGATCTCATCGAGAGTGTAGTCCGCGCTGTCTCCCTTGTCGACCGCTGTCATTATCTCTTCAGTGACATTCTTGAAGGTGTCGGCGCCGCCGTAGTAGTTGTATACGACGCGCGCAGCGCTTCTTGCGTGAGGCTCGATATAGTACTTGCCTCCGAACTTCTCCGGGTCGTTTCTGAGCATCTCTGACTCATGATGGTCGAATGCCAGTCCGACGCGCGGGTCGAACGGGAGGTTGGTCGTGATGTCGTTTTCAGTCAGCTCTACCTTGCCGTCCTGGACGTCCTTAGGGTGAACGAACTTGATGTCGTCGATGATATCGAGCTCTTTGAGAAGCATCGCGCATACAAGACCGTCAAAATCGCTTCTTGTTACAAGTCTTTTCTTTCCAGCCATTTTTATTTCTCCTGTCGTCAGTACTTATCTTCTCTCCTCCGGCATATGGATATGCCGGAAGGGGGAGGTATTTACTCTACGGTAACAATTGTATGCCTCGGCTGATGCTTTTTCAAGAAAAGGCTGAGTGCTGCCGGAAAAAAAGGCCTGCAGCCTTCCGGAAAACAGCGCGCAGAATTTGTGCATCGGCACAAACAATTTCAGAAATTACTGTCAAAAAAACATATTTTTATTTCAAATATCATTGTAAATACAAGCGGTTTGAGATACCTTTAAGAGGTGAAAATACAAAGCAATACATTGTTTTTTATTGAGAACAATAATGCCCGAGAGTATAATTACAGCAGTATGTTATGGGTAACAATCGAGACAGATGACAGTGTATCGTTTTGTGGATCAAAACTAAGGAGGCATCAATCATGCAAGATTATCTTTTGTCACACCTGTACTGGATAAGTCTGTTTGCTTCGATCTGCGCTCTGCTCTTCGCCTACGCTCAGGCAAAGAAAGTCCTCAACTCGGACGAGGGCACTGACCGCATGAAGCAGATCTCACAGTTTGTCCGTACCGGAGCAAGCGCTTTCCTGAAGCGCCAGTACCGCACGGTACTCATCTTCTTCGTAGTCATGTTCTGCGTGCTCTGCGGAATGGCCGCGGCACACAAGCTGACATGGTATGTACCATTCGCGTTCATCACAGGAGGCTTCTTCTCGGGACTTTCCGGATTCATCGGAATGAGCATCGCGACCAGAGCCAACGACCGTACAGCCTGCGCCGCTCAGGAGAGCCTCAACAAGGGCCTGAGAGTCGCTTTCTCGGCTGGTTCGGTAATGGGCTTCACAGTCGTGGGCCTCGGACTTCTCGACATCTCGCTGTGGTACGCGCTGCTCGACCTTGTATTCCATGAAACACTTGAAAACATCACAGCCGCGATGGTCACATTCGGAATGGGAGCTTCGTCGATGGCGCTCTTCGCCCGTGTAGGCGGAGGTATCTTCACCAAGGCTGCTGACGTCGGAGCCGACCT
>CACYHM010000004.1 GCA_902774195.1 uncultured Eubacteriales bacterium | reverse complement strand
GAGAGGAATGCTGAAGGTCGGCGATGAAGTAGAGATCGTAGGACTGACAGACGAGAAGAGAAAAGTCGTCGTAACAGGCGTAGAGATGTTCAAGAAGACTCTGGATCAGGCAGAGACAGGCGACAACATCGGCGCACTGCTGAGAGGCGTACAGAGAACAGAGATCGAAAGAGGACAGGTACTGGCAAAGCCGGGCACAATCCACCCTCACACAAAGTTCAAGGGCCAGGTATACGTACTGAAGAAGGAAGAAGGCGGCCGCCACACACCATTCTTCAATGATCACACCGATCGCTATCGAAGAAGGACTGAGATTCGCTATCAGAGAAGGCGGAAGGACAGTAGGATCGGGCGTTGTTACCGAGATCATCGAATAATTACTCGTCCTTTTCGCCCACAGCATTGTCAACTGCGAGGCGCTGCGCTGCTCACTTACTTCAAGTAAGCTCCGCTGCTCGTCCTCTTGTTTCCTCGCTGTGAACGAAAATTACTTCGTAATTATAAATTGAAAGGCGCTGCTTCGGCGGCGCCTTTTATCATGCTGAATTTCTCACATTTGCAGACTTCCGTCCCAAAGCCTTGATTTCGGCATTCAGGACGGAAGTTTCATACCTTGCGTGCTACCAGACTTCCGTCCCAAAGCCCTGTTTTCAGCATTCAGGACGGAAGTTTTCAGTCGTGTACGTACCCGGACTTCCGTCTCAAAGCCCCGTTTTCGGCGTTCAGGACGGAAGTGAGCATCTGCCGCTTCGAATCGTTTCTGCAGTCGTCACTGTGATCCAAAAGTGAACGCATTTCCATGAAATTTCATGTATCTCTTTGTTTTTTTGACAAAAGTGGATAAATTGCAGGATTTCATTCACGGATTGTTCGACAAAAAAACGGATTCGGGTTAGCATATTTATACAGCTATTGACCGCAGAGATTTTTAAGGAGGGAACCGGCGATAAGACTGCGGCGGCGAAGGAGGTAAAGATGGCTTATAACAACACACGATCCGGAAGCGGCCAGTGGAACAACGGCGGTTCAGGTAACGGCCAGTGGAACAATGGCGGAGGGAGGAGAAACAGACGTTACAACAATCAGTACGGCGGCCAGAGAAATGATGATCCTGTGGTATTCGATATTAAAGAACATATCGGTGTACTGTCGGTAAGAGACAATGGCTGGAGAAAGGAGGTAAATTCCGTTGCGTGGAATGGCAATCCGCCCAAGGTCGATATCAGGGACTGGGCGCCAGGCTATTCGACAATGTCGAGAGGCATCACTCTCCATGAAATCGAAGCTGCACGCCTGTTCACGCTTCTCAGCGAGAGGTATGCATGCGGAAACGCGGTCGATGCGGGCCAGAATGGCGTGCCGAGGCCTGTACATGCAGCCCCGAGGGACATGCAGGTAATGCCGGGAGACACAAATGACACAATGGAATATGCGATGCGTGATATCCCGTTTATGGATGATCATCTGCAAAAACCTCTGCCTGAAAATTCACCGGGTGAACTCTATGAAGATTCCGATGAGCAGGCTGATGCTTATGAGGAAGGTCATGACTCTGATGACTATGATGCAGAATCAGAGTCGAATGGCCCGGAGGATGATTATTTTCCGGGTGACAGGGAGGAAGGTGACATCGCATGAAACAGACTGACAGGAATTCAAAGCGGCGCGGTCTGACGCTAATGCTTGCTTTCCTGTTCGTCTTCACTATAGCCTGGATGAATGCGATGCAGGAGGCACATGCGGCTGTGGAAAGCGTGACGCTGGCTGTGGGTAAAAGCGACTATTACGGAGATGATGACATGATGACTCATGTCCGCTGGGTGACACATGTCAATGGGGAAGAGGTAGATATGGATGTGGTACCGGGGGCAAAACGTTCTTACGCATACTGCGTGGAACCGAATATGGCCACACCTGCTGCCGGACTTTACAAAGTAAGTGTCATTGATGATGACGGAAGCGGTAAAAATGCGAAGATGCGAAAGCTTATCTACTATCTGCCCGGTTCTTACGGGTATAAGAAAATCACGAAAAAGAAATGGTTTGACGGAAAAGATGTGGATGCAAGCGATTATGCTATAGGACATGTCGCGCTTTCGTGGCTTTACGATAACCGTTCCGAGGAAAATCATGCATGGGCGGGTGCCGGCAGCGCAATACAGAAGCTGGTAAAAAAGATGATCAGCGATCTTGATGATCTGCCCGATCCTCCCGATGATTACGAAGTGTTCTGGATAAAGAGCTCCAGCCATCAGGATACATTTGGAGCGTTCTACAGTACGGAATACGGCAAAATCAATATTCATAAGGTTTCGGCTCTCCCTGAGATCACTGACGGTAATCCGTGCTATTCTCTTAACGGAGCGGAATACAGCATATACACGGACAGTGAATGCAAAGAGAAGGCTTTGACATCGGAAGATAAGCCGGCAGTGCTGCATCTGAACGAAGACGGGGATTCAGAAACGCTGGAACTCGAGTCGGGTATTTACTATATGAAGGAAACAGCAGCGCCGCGCGGCTATGCGCTTGACAGCGGAATACATTCGGTTGAGATAGGCAAGGATAAAACAGCGACTTATTCTGCGAGAGACATACCGAAGAACGATCAGGTAGATCTGCTGATACAAAAAGTGGATCTGGAGACTGTTTTAAACAGACCGCAGGGAAACGCATCTCTGAAAAATGCCGAATACAAAGTGAGCTATTTCAGCGAAATTCCCAAAAACGGAATGACTGAGGATGCTCTCGAAGCGGCGGTCGCAAACAGTGAGCCTGCAAAGATAAACGGCAGTGATGCTGTGTGGGTACTGCGAACCGATGAGGACGGCAGGATATATCTGAGCGATTCGGAGAAATATCTCGTAAGCGGGCCGGAATTTTTCACCGACAGCAACGGCAAACCGTGTTTCCCTATCGGAGTGATACGTATCGAAGAAACCAAAGCTCCGCAGGGATATGAAAGAAATGTTCATGTATGGTATCTGGCGGTTACCGAAGCGGGTGATGAAGAATCGATAACAACGCTTAAAGTGCTCGACGGCAGCAGCCCGGCCAAAGAACAGGTGATACGGGGAGATGTATGCCTGACCAAAACAGGTGAGGGCCGCGGAAAAATGGCGGGGATACCGTTCAGATTCACTTCTGTGACCACCGGCGAAAGCAGGGTTATGGTTACTGACAGCGAGGGCTTCCTTTCATCGGCATCGGATTATGCATCACATCTTTCAGACCGGACAGAGCCGGAAAAAGAAAATGACGCGGATCATGCAAAGGACGCAGACTCAGGAAATTATACAGGCGATATTTCTGCAGAGGGTGCAGATTCCGGAAGCGATGAAAGTGATAACGGCGGCAGTAAGGTAAAATCAGACGGAACCCGAAAAGGTATTTGGTTCAATGGATATAATGATGAAGAGACCGGAGCAAAACCGGATGATTCACTCGGAGCGTTTCCGTACGACACATATCTCATGGAGGAACTCAGATGCGAAGCCAATGAAGGTTATGATCTGGTAAGTGATAAGATCACAATTGCCGAACCGAATGTGACCGTGGATCTCGGAACATATAACGATCTGAAGATGCCGGATCCTAAGCTGGAAACGACAGCGACAGACAAGGAAAGCGGAAGCCATAATGCTGCGGCAACAGATAGTATGGTAATAAGCGATCTGATAGAATATGAAGGAGTCAGACCGGGTAAAAACTACAGAATAGAAGGGGTTCTTGTGGATAAATCGACCGGAAAGACACTTCGGGATGACGATGGAGTCGAGATACGCGGAGCTGCTGAATTCTATGCATCTGAACCTGATGGCATCGAATTGGTAGAATTTCATTTCAGCGGGAAGAAACTGAATGGAAAGGATGCTGTCGTTTATGAATATTTAAAGCTTGACGGAGTGACTGTGGCATCACATGCGGATATAAAGAGTGCAAGTCAGACTGTAAAAATCAGGTCGAAGACAAAAAAGCCTCCTGAAAAGGGCAAACCTCCGGGGAAAAACCCTCCGAAGACAGGCGATAATAAGATCATGATGCTGTACGTGCTGACAGCTGCTGCAGCTGCTCTTGAAATACTTGTATTGACCGTGAAAAGAAGGAATGATAGACTCAATAGACACTAAACAAAGGGGCACACACTGAGTGAGATTGAGAAAAATGAAAACAGCGTTCCATACATTAGGATGCAAGGTCAATCATTACGAGACGGAGGCCATCAGAGAGGCCTTCGTTTCTCGTGGTGCAGAGACGGTTGGCGAAGACGAATTCGCCGATGTATATATTATAAATACCTGCACGGTCACGAACATTGCGGACCGGAAATCGCGGCAGTATATAAGAAGGGTGAAGAGAATAAATCCCGATGCTCTTATCGTGGTAACCGGCTGCTATGCACAGGTTGAGCCGGATGAGGTGGCATCAATGCCTGAAGTTGATATCGTTGTAGGAAACGGCAACAAATCGAAGATATGTGATCTGGTATATAAAAAGCTGGAAGTATCAGGCAGGATTACAGCTGCGGATATTGTGGTGAATCCGCGGGCGGCTCTTACGGAATATGAGGATATGGGGCTGGTTGAATCGGGAGAACCCGGAAAGACCAGGGCTTACATCAAGATACAGGAGGGCTGTGACAGGTTCTGCGCGTACTGTCTGATACCGTACGCGCGAGGACCTGTAAGGAGCAGGCCGCCTCAGGATATATTGCGGGAGGCGGCCATGCTCCTTGATGCCGGTCACCGCGAGCTGGTACTGACCGGCATCAACACAGCCCTCTACGGTACTGAAGAGGGCTCGGAATGCACGCTTGCCGGTCTCCTTGCTATGTTCGATGAACTTGAATGTCCTGACGGCGATTTTCGTATCAGACTCAGTTCGCTCGAACCGACAGTAGTAGATAAGAATGACGTAGAAAAGATAATCCGCTTCAGGCGTCTGTGTCATCACCTGCATCTTTCAGTACAGAACGGCAGTGATAAGATATTGAAGTCGATGAACAGGCACTATACCGGAGAGGAATATCTTGATATAGTAAGAGCGATAAGAGAATTCGATCCTTTATACGGTATTACGACAGATATAATAGTAGGATTTCCGGGCGAAACAGAATCCGATTTTGACGATACACTGGATATAGTCGGAAAATCTGAATTCGGCAAGGTACATGTATTCCGCTATTCTCCGCGCAGGGGAACGGCAGGCGCATCGCTTCCGGATGCTGTCCCGGGAACTGTCAAAAACGAGAGATCTGACAGACTGGAGGCGGCATCGGCAGAAGCAGCACGAAAGTTTATCGAAAAGAATATTAAATCGAGTAACGGATCCGATACCGGATCGGATATCGGAGCTGTCGTATCTGCTGATTCAAAGAATTCAGCCGCCTGCTCCGCATATGCAGCCGGAGATCATACTGTTCTGACTGAGGAACACCACGATGAATATATGACGGGATATACGGGCAACTATATTAAGGTATATATAAAAGATACTGATGAAATCCTGCAGCCTGGACAGTTCCTTAAAGTCAGACTGATCGAGGCATTCAGAGACGGCTGCCTTGCAGAATCGCTGTAACCCGCAGCGGGGCACAGCGGAGGCTTCCGTAAAAGCTGAGACAAACAAAGTCAATTCGTTAAAACGAGGTAATCTATAATGGTATATGCTGCGATACTTGCCGGCGGAAGCGGGCGCAGAATGGGAGGCGAGCTTCCGAAACAATTTCTTGAGATAGGAGGCAAACCTGTAATCGTCCATACTGTCGAACGATTTGCCGCATACAGCGGGTTTGAAAAGATAATAGTAATGACTCCGGCGGAATGGACGGAATATACAGAGGAGATGCTTGCTGAATTTATCGGGGATCTTTCACGTATCGTTGTATCTGCGGGAGGCGACACAAGAAACGAGACGCTGATGAACGCTATCGATGTTATTGAGAATTCCGGAACTGCCGGCAAAAAACCCGGAGGACTTGACGATGATACGATAATAGTTACGCATGATGCCGTGCGCCCTTTTGTAACGCAGAGAATGATACGTGAAAATATCGAAGCTGCATTCAGAACAGGTGCATGCGAAACAGCATTTCCTGCAACGGATACAATAATACGCACTGAAGACGGACTGACCGTGACCGAGGTACCTGACCGTTCTCATCTGATGCAGACTCAGACTCCGCAGAGCTTCAAAGCTGCGAAGCTGAGAGAACTGTACACCGGTCTGACAGATGAAGAAAAGGATGTGCTTACTGATGCTGCCAAGATCTTCGTCATCAAAGGAGAGCCGGTAGAGATAGTGATGGGCGAGAGTTACAACATCAAGATTACCTACCCGTACGATCTGCCTGTTGCCGAAGCGATACTGTCTCGTTTTTGTGACGGTATAGAATGAGCTGCAGCAATCAATGCGATTATGAATCTGATGACATGACATACCCCGCGCTTTGATAAGATAAGGAAATATGGTATAGTAATTATGGTAAGAAACAAGTATCTGCAAAAGATAGGAGTAAAAATATTAAGGAGGATAAGGTCAATGGGTGATTGTATTTTCTGCAAACTGGCAAATGGCGACATCCCGACCGACATGGTGTATGAGGACGATAAGATCGCAGTGTTCCGCGATACATCGCCTCAGGCTCCGGTGCACATGCTGATGGTACCGAAGATCCATGTCGCTTCTCTTGACGACCTGACTGATGAGAATGCGGATCTCATGGCGCACATGATGCTTAAGATCAAGGACGTCTGTGCACAGGAAGGTCTGGAGAACGGTTACAGATGCGTTATCAATACCGGAGAAGACGGACAGCAGACAGTAAAGCATCTGCATATCCACATTCTGGGCAAACGCGCAATGCAGTGGCCGCCGGGCTAAACCTGCCGCAAGGAGAGGTCAGACGCTGCAAAAGCCTTTACGCATTTCGGGAGTCTTAACGGATTCCCGTTTTTGATGTCCTGTTGCAGCGGATCGCGGCAGCCCGGATAAGAAAACAGCATTATTTGTGATTTATACTATAACACCCGGAATAATATTGTGACAAAAAACAAGCCTGTTCCCAATTACCTCATATTAGGGGTGAAAGCCTTGCAAATACCGCAAAAGCGGCTCTGAAAAGACTATTTTAGGAAACGCGAAACACAGTGTACACGCCTTAAGCTCTCAAACCCTTGAAAAAGCTGAGAAACAATAAAATACAATCTTCAAAAACTCTTTCAAAAAACTTTAAAAAAACTCTTGCATTACGTTATCCGCTTCTATATAATAACAAAGCTTGTTAAATGCGAAGAAGCAGGAAGTTACCGTGCTAGCGGATAATTTCTGCAGAGAAGTCCTCACACGATGGGGGCGAAGGGTTTCGCTTTTACAGCAAGAGGGATCGCGAAAACATAAGATTCCTTATTGCAGTTTTGTTGTGTGCCAAGGCATAGGAAACGCACGAAAAAGTGTAAGACACTTGCGAAAAGCGCGGATGCTATGCGGAACACAGCGAAACACCGGAGTTTCAAAGCTGCCGAGGAGTTGTAAGGCGGCGGCGGGACCGAAGGCAGGCGAAGTCCTGTACAAGCATAGCGAAAATTAGTACAAATTTACAGGAGGAACTAACATGAGTGAATTACAGAAAATCAGAATCAGACTGAAGGCTTACGACCACGCTCTGCTGGACAAGTCCGCAGCAAAGATCGTAGAGACTGCTAAAAAGACAGGCGCAGAAGTAAGCGGTCCTATTCCTCTCCCTACAGAGAAGGAAGTAGTTACGATCATCAGAGCGGTCCACAAATATAAGGACAGCAGAGAGCAGTTCGAACAGAGAACTCACAAGAGACTCATCGACATCACAAACGCAACAACAAAGACGACTGAGGCTCTCACAAAGCTGGACATGCCTGCAGGAATTGATATCGAGATCAAGCTCTAAGCTGGATTAGAAAGATCTCACGAGAGGGACATCACAAAGATGAGCCAAACCGGAGAGATCCGCTGTAAGTAGTTAGGAGGAAACAATATGAAAACACTTTTGGGAAAGAAAATCGGAATGACCCAGATTTTCGCCGAGGATGGCACTGTTATCCCGGTAACAGTCGTTGAGGCTGGCCCAGAGACTGTCGTTCAGATCAAGACAGTCGAGACAGACGGCTATGATGCGGTACAGGTAGGATATGAAGATCAGAAACCGCAGAGAGTCAACAAACCGCTCACAGGCCACTTTGCCAAGGCAGGCGTAAGCACAAAGAAGCACCTCGCTGAGTTCAGACCTGAGGACGGTGCAAGCTACGAAGTAGGACAGGTAATCACAGTAGCTGATTTCGAAGAAGGAATGAAGCTTGATGTTACCGGTACTTCAAAGGGTAAAGGGACCCAGGGCAACATCAAGAGACACGGCCACCGCAGAGGACCTATGACTCACGGTTCAAAGCATAAGAGACTGGCCGGAGCTCTGGCAGCAGGTACATACCCATCAAGAGTATTCAAGGGCAACAAGGCTCCTGGAAGAATGGGAAGAGATACCGTAACAGTTCAGAACGTAGTACTTGTAAAGACACTGGCTGACCGCAACCTGATGATGATCAAGGGAGCAGTTCCTGGAAAGAAGGGCGGACTTCTCAAGATCAGACCGGCAGTCAAAGGTCAGGATAAATAAGCAGAAAGGAGGAACTGAAAATGGCAAAATTAAACGTAGTAGACGTTGAAGGCAAAGTCGTAGGAGATATCACTCTCGCAGACGAGATCTTCGGAATCGAGCCTAACGAATTCGCGGTTCAGGCCGTAGTAAAGAATTATCTGGCCAACCAGAGACAGGGAACCCAATCTGCCAAGACAAGATCAGAGGTTAGAGGCGGAGGACGCAAGCCTTTCAGACAGAAGGGAACAGGCCGTCACAGACAGGGTAGCTCTACAGACCCATCACAGATCGGCGGAGGTATCGTATTCGCACCAAAGCCACGCAGCTACAGATACAGCCTCAACAAGAAGCTCAAGAGACTGGCTCTCAAATCCGCACTCAGTGCAAAGGTAGCTGACAACGAACTGATCGTAGTAAACGAGTTCAAATTCACAGAGCCTAAGACAAAGGAAATGGTCAAGGTTCTTGCAAACATCAAGGCTGACAAGAAGGCACTGATCGTTATGGATGAGAAGGACGAAAACGTAGTAAGATCCGCACACAACATCCCTGGCGTCAGAACAGCTCTGGTAAACACGATGAACGTATATGAGATCGTAAATCATTACACACTCGTGCTCACAGAAGCAGCAGCTAAGAAGATCGAGGAGGTGTACGCATAATGAAGACCGGTTACGATGTGATCATCAGGCCTATCATCACCGAGAACACGATGGATATGGCAGCTGAGAAGAAATATGCGTTCAAGGTAGCAAAGGATGCCAACAAGACTGAGGTCCGCAAGGCTATCGAAGAGATCTTCGGTGTGGACGTAGCTAAGGTCAATGTACTGAACGTAAATGGTAAAAAGAAGAGACTCGGAAGAACTTTCGGAACAACTTCTTCATATAAGAAGGCAATCGTTACTCTGACTCCTGACAGCAAGGAGATCGAGCTCTTCCAGGATATGTAATTAAGGAGGCAGTAAGAAATGGGAATCAGAAAATATAAACCAACTACTCCTGGTCTTAGAGGAATGACAGTCTCCACATTCGAGGAGATCACAACCGATAAGCCGGAAAAGTCTCTTACCGTCACACTCAAGAAGCATTCCGGAAGGAACGTAAGAGGCAAAATCACCGTCAGACACAGAGGCGGCGGTTACAGACCTAAGTACAGGATCATCGACTTCAAGAGAACAAAGGATGATATTCCTGCTACAGTAAAGACGATCGAATACGATCCTAACAGAACAGCAAATATCGCTCTCGTCGTTTATGCAGACGGTGAGAAGAGATACATCATCGCTCCTAACAAGCTCAAGGTCGGCGATGTGATCGAGTCAGGCCCTAACGCAGATATCAAGCCGGGCAACGCACTTCCGATCGCAAACATCCCTCTGGGTACTATCATTCACAACATCGAGCTCAAGCCTGGCAAAGGCGCTCAGCTCGTAAGAGCTGCCGGAAACGGTGCACAGCTCATGGCTAAGGAAGGCGACTACGCACAGGTAAGACTTCCTTCCGGCGAAGTAAGAATGATCAGAATGAACTGCAGAGCGACCATCGGAGAAGTCGGCAACATCGATCACGGCAACATCCAGATCGGTAAAGCAGGACGTAAGAGACACATGGGATGGAGACCTACAGTAAGAGGTTCCGTAATGAACCCTAATGATCACCCACACGGCGGTGGTGAAGGTAGAGCTCCGATCGGACGTAAAGGTCCTGTCACTCCATGGGGCAAGCCGACACTCGGTTACAAGACACGTAAGAAGAACAAAGACTCTAACAAATACATCGTTAAGAGAAGAAACGGCAGATAGGGAGGAGCAGTTTCATGGGAAGATCGCTTAAGAAAGGCCCGTTCGTCGACAAGAAGCTTCTGAAGAAGATCGAAGAGATGAACGCTGCCAACGAAAAGAACGTAATTAAGACATGGTCCAGACCATCCACAATTTTCCCTCAGATGATCGGCCACACGATAGCAGTTCATGACGGACGCAAGCATGTGCCTGTATACATCACAGAGGACATGGTAGGACACAGACTCGGAGAATTTGCTCCAACCAGAACATTCAAGGGTCACTCCGGTGACAGAAAACTGTAAAGTCAAGTAACAGAAAGGAGTAGCTGAATTATGGAAGCTAAGGCAGTAGCCAAGTACGTAAGAATGTCTTCAAGCAAGCTCAAACCTGTTACTGATCTGGTAAGAGGCAAAGATCTGAACGAAGCACTTACAATCCTCAAGTTCACACCTGGCAAGGGTTCCGAACTTGTTGAAAAGGTAGTTAAATCCGCAGCAGCAAATGCTGAAAACAATCACGAAATGAATCCTGACGATCTCTACGTAGCAGAGATCAATGCAAATCAGGGCCCTACAATGAAGCGCTGGAGAGCCGGTGCGCAGGGCAGAGCAGGAATGATCCTCAAGAGAACAAGTCATATCAATGTCGTTCTTAAGGAAAAAGCTGCAGTTAAACCGGCACCTAAGGCAGAAAAGCCTGAAGAAACTGATAAGGAGGAGGTTCGCTAATGGGTCAGAAAGTTAATCCACATGGAATGAGAGTCGGAATTAACAAGGATTGGAGCTCAAAGTGGTATGCTGACAAGTCCAACTTCGCGGATTTCCTTGTAGAAGACAATCAGATCAGAACATTCGTAAAGAAAAAGCTGTATAACGCAGGTGTTTCGAACATCGTTATCGAGAGATCTGCAGCAGATAAAGTAAGAGTCATCGTTATGGCTGCAAGGCCTGGTATGGTCATCGGAAGATCCGGCGAGGGTATCGATGAGTTCAAAAAGGCTGTTGAGAAGATGACAGGCAAGAAGGTAGAAGTCAGCATCGAAGAGGTAAGAAGAACAGAGCTCGACGCACAGCTCACAGCTGAGAGCGTAGCACAGTCCCTCGAGAGAAGAACTTCTTTCAGAAGAGCTATGAAGCAGCCTATCAGCAGAACCATGAAGGCCGGCGCAAAGGGCATCAAGATCGTTTGCTCCGGAAGACTTGGCGGAGCTGAGATCGCAAGAAGCGAAAAGTACAGTGAGGGCAACGTTCCGCTGCACACACTCAGAGCAGATATCGACTACGGATTCGCAGAGGCTGATACAACATACGGCAAGATCGGCGTAAAGGTTTGGATCAACCACGGCGAGATTCTCGATAAGGGCCTCAAGGATGCTGTTCCTAAGGCAGAGAATGACAGAAGAGACCGCAAGTCCAGAAGAAACGACAAGAGAGACAGAAGGTCCGCTGGCAGATCTGAAAGAAGAGACGGCAGAAGATTTGACGGCCGCGAGGCAAAGCCTGAAGTTAAGCCTGCAACAACAAGAGTTCGCAAGGCACCTAAGGCAGCGCCGGCTCCTGCTCCTGAAACTGAGGTACAGGCAGAGCCAACCCAGGAGACAGAAGCATAATATTATAGAAGAAAGGAGAACTCGCCATGTTAATGCCAAAACGTGTTAAGCGCAGAAAACAGCACCGTGGCAGAATGAAGGGTATTGCCACAAAAGGCAATTACGTAGCATACGGAACATACGGACTTGCTGCTGACGACCGCGGCTGGATCGATTCCAAGCAGATCGAGGCTGCCCGTGTAGCAATGACAAGATCCATCAAGAGAGGCGGTAAGGTCTACATCAAGATCTTCCCTCACAAGCCAGTAAGTAAGAAGCCTATCGGAGTACGTATGGGTTCCGGTAAGGGAGCACCTGAGTACTGGGTAGCAGTAGTTAAACCGGGCAGAGTAATGTTCGAGATCGAAGGCGTGACTGAGGCACAGGCAAAAGAAGCTATGAGACTTGCTGCTCACAAGCTGCCTATCAAGTGCAAGTTCGTCGTTAAGGGACAGGAAGGAGGAGAGCAGTAATGGACCTGAATAAGATCAGAAAAATGACAGATCAGGAAAGAACTGCAGAACTCGCAAGAATGAAGCAGGAGCTCTTCAACCTGAGATTCCAGCACGTTACAGGACAGCTGGAGAACCCTGTAAGAATGAGAGAAGTCAGAAGAGACATCGCCAGAGTTAAGACCATCATCAGAGAGGTCGAGGGCAAGAACCTTTAAGGAAAGGAGGAAAACTAACAAATGGAAAGAAACAGAAGAAAAACCAGAATTGGCGTTGTAACAAGCGACAAAATGGATAAGACTGTAGTTGTTGCTACAGAAGATATCGTTAGACATCCTCTTTACGGAAAGGGAGTCAAGAGAACCGTTAAGTTCAAGGCTCACGATGAGCACAATGAATGCGGTATCGGCGATAAGGTAATGATCATGGAGACAAGACCTCTGTCCAAGGACAAGAGATGGAGACTTGTCAAGATCGTAGAAAAGGCTAAGTAAGGAGGCAACGCAATATGATTCAGACTGAAACAAGACTTAGAGTTGCCGACAATTCTGGAGCTAAGGAACTGCTTTGCATCAGAGTTCTTGGCGGAACGGGCCGTAAGTATGCGAACATCGGAGACGTTATCGTTTGCTCCGTTAAAGACGCAACACCTGGCGGAGCTGTCAAGAAGGGCGACGTAGTAAAGGCAGTTGTTGTTAGAACAAAGCGCGGCACAAGAAGATCTGACGGTTCATACGTCAAGTTCGATCAGAACGCTGCAGTTATCATCAAAGACAAGAACGACAAGAACCCTGTAGGTACACGTATCTTCGGACCTGTCGCAAGAGAGCTGAGAGATAACGGCTTTATGAAGATCGTGTCATTGGCACCAGAAGTACTGTAGGAGGTGTAGTGATGCAGATTAAGAAAGATGATACAGTAGTAGTGATCACTGGTAAGGACAAGGGCAAGACCGGAACAGTCCTCAGAACGATCCCTAAGAAAAACAAAGTTGTTGTTGAAGGCGTAAACATGCAGACAAAGCATGCCAAGGCAACAAGAACATCCGCAAGCGAGATCAAGCACATGGAAGGTCCTATCGATGCATCCAACGTTATGTTCTATGACAAGGACGCTAAGACAGCAACAAGGATCGGCCACAAGATCGAGGATGGCAAGAAGGTAAGAGTCTCGAAGAAGACAGGCAAGGTAATCGACTAGGAAGGAGGAGCAGACAAGAATGGAAATCAGACTTAAAGACAAGTATAAGAACGAAGTTTTCAAGGCTATGCAGGACAAGTTCGGCTACTCCAATCCTATGGAAGTGCCAAAGCTGACAAAGATCACCATTAACATGGGTCTGAGCGAAGCTAAGGACAACTCAAAGGTTCTCGAGAGCGCAGTTAAGGAAATCTCCCTGATCGCAGGACAGAGACCTGTTGTAACAAAGGCACGCAAGTCCATCGCTAACTTCAAGGTAAGAGAAGGAATGCCTGTTGGCGCTAAGGTCACTCTCAGAGGAGACAGAATGTATACATTCGCTGACAAGCTGTTCAACCTCTCTCTTCCAAGAGTAAGAGACTTCAAGGGTCTCAGCAGAAACTCATTCGACGGCAGAGGCAACTACTCCATGGGACTCAAGGAGCAGCTGATCTTCCCTGAAATCGTCTATGATGATGTTGAGACAATCAAGGGCATGAACATCGTCTTCACTACAACAGCGAAGACAGACGAGGAAGCTCTCGCACTCCTCGAGCTCCTGGGATGCCCGTTCGAAAAGAGTGCAAACTAATATAGGAGGAGAATATGGCAAAGACTTCACTGAAAGTTAAGCAGGCAAGAAAGCCTAAGTATTCAACAAGGGCTTATACAAGATGCAAAGTTTGCGGAAGACCGCATTCAGTTCTGAAGAAATATGGAATCTGCCGTATCTGCTTCAGAGAGCTTGCATACAAGGGCGAGATCCCTGGTGTAAGAAAAGCAAGCTGGTAAAACGTATTTTTTTCGCAGGCCCGGCCCCGACGAGGGCCCGGGAACCACGTTAAGAAAGGAGAACTAAAACTTATGTCAATGACAGACCCAATTGCAGATATGCTGACAAGAATCAGAAATGCAAACACTGCAGGTCACGCAAGCGTTGATATCCCGGCTTCAAAGATGAAGAAGTCGATCGCGCAGATCCTTCTCGATGAGGGCTTCATCAAGGGCTTCGAAGTAGTAGAAGACAATGCGCAGGGAACAATCAAGATGGATCTCAAGTATGGTCCTGCAAGAGAAAAGACCATCATCGGGATCAAGAAAATCTCAAAGCCTGGTATGAGAGTTTACGCTAAGGCAGACAGAGTTCCTAAGGTACTCGGCGGTCTCGGAATCGCTATCCTGTCTACTTCCAACGGTGTTATCACTGATAAGGAAGCACGCAAGCTCGGTGTAGGCGGAGAAGTTATTTGTTACGTTTGGTAGAGATAGGAGGAAGACAATATGTCAAGAATCGGTGTTAGACCTATTACCATCCCTGCCGGCGTAGAAGTATCGGTAGAAGATGGAAACATCGTCAAGGTCAAGGGACCTAAGGGCGAGCTTTGTTCACAGATCGGTGCCGGACTGTCGGTAGAGATCGAAGACGGCGTCCTCAAGGTAACAAGAGCTGACAACAGCAGAGAAAACAGATCACAGCACGGTCTGGGAAGAACTCTGATCAGTAACATGATCGATGGAGTTACAAAGGGATTCGAGAAGAAACTCGTAATCGTAGGTGTTGGTTATTCAGCAGCTAAGCAGGGCAGCAATCTCGTCCTCAAGCTCGGATATTCACATCCTATTGAGCTCCCTGATCCTGAAGGAATCACAACTGAGACTCCTGATGCGAACACAATCCTTGTAAAGGGCATTGATAAGGCACAGGTAGGCAACTACGCTGCCAATATCAGAGGCTGGAGACCACCTGAACCATATAAGGGCAAGGGCGTCCTCTACGATGGAGAAGTTGTACGCAAGAAGGAAGGTAAGAGCGGAGCCGCTTAAAGAAAGGAGGAAAGAAAATGGCAAATATGAGCAGAAATGACAGAAGACTCAAGAGACATGCAAGAGTACGCAAGAACGTTTTCGGAACTCCTGAGAAGCCAAGAATGTGCGTTTTCAGATCCAACGCCAACATCTCTGTGCAGATCATCGATGACGTTAACCACGTTACACTCGTAAGTGCATCGTCACTCGACAAGGATCTCAAGGCAGAGATCGGATACGGCGGCAACAAGGAAGCTGCTGCTAAGGTTGGCAAAGCGATCGGAGAAAAGGCTACAGCTAAGGGCATCAAGGAAGTGTGCTTCGACAGGGGCGGATATCTGTTCCACGGCAGAGTTAAGGAACTTGCCGACGCAGCACGCGAAGCCGGCCTGGAATTCTAAAGGAGGACTCGGAATGCAGAATAGAATTGACGTATCCAAGCTCGAACTTACAGAAACCATCGTAGACATCAGACGTGTTGCCAAGACTGTTAAGGGCGGAAGAAATATGAGATTCTCCGTTACAGTAGTAGTCGGCGACGGTGAAGGTCACGTAGGAATGGGTCTCGGCAAGGCTATCGAGATCCCTGAAGCTGTAAGAAAAGCTACAGAGGATGCTAAAAAGAAAATGATCTACGTGCCTACAGTTGGAACTACAGTTCCTCACGAAACAGTAGGCGAGTTCGGAGCAGGCAAGGTTCTCATCATGCCTTCAGCAAAGGGTACCGGCGTTATCGCAGGTTCATCTGTTCGTACAGTACTCGAAGCAGCAGGCATCAAGGATGTAAGAGCTAAGTCACTCGGAACCAGCAATACCGGCAACATGGCCAGAGCAACAATGGAAGGTCTCAAGAACCTGACAACCGTTGAGGAAGTTGCTAAGCGTCGTGGCAAGACACCGGAAGAAATTATCGGATAGGAGGCAAGGGAAATGGCAAAACTTAAGATCACACTTGTTAAGAGCCCTATCGCTTGTCAGCCTAAGCAGAGAAAGACTGTAGAAGCTCTTGGACTCAGAAAGCTTCATCACTCAGTAGAGCTGGAGGATTCTCCTGCTACAAGAGGAGCTATCAACAAGGTTTCACATCTTCTCAAAGTTGAAGAGCTGTAAGGAGGGCAATGGCCATGAGAATTCATGAACTGAAAAAGCCTGAGGGCTCCACAAAGGCACCTAAGAGAATCGGCCGCGGCCAGGGTACCGGTCAGGGAAC
>CACYHM010000003.1 GCA_902774195.1 uncultured Eubacteriales bacterium | reverse complement strand
CCGGCTTCTTTTCGGCCGGTTCATCTGTCTTTGTCTTCGCCTTTTTCTCTGCCGGCTTCTTCTCTGCCTTCGCTTCGGCCTTCTTTTCTGCCGGCTTCTTCTCTGCCTTTGCTTCCGCTTCTTCCTCTTCCGTGCCTTCTTCCACACTCATCTTCCCGAATCCTGCGACCGTATCCTTATCCTGGCTGCGGAAAGTCCAGCATGCGATCCCGGTAAGGGCGGCTATCAGAGAGAAGTACGCCAGCATGTTGATAACAGAGAATGTGCTGAAATCTGTATCGTTGAAGAACTCTCTAGTGCAGTATGCCAGCATACCCATAAGTACGGCAACGAGGAAAGCCATAGGCTTTTTGCTCCTCAGGAAGCCCCTTATCGACAGCAGGGTTATGAATATCATCGTTATCGTGGCGCACTGCGACCTTACCGCCGGTACGGTGAACAGGAAGAAAGTCGAGAACTGGGTCATGGCCGCGGCCACGACTATGCATATGATATGCGGTATTATCACGTACAGGTTCGAGTACGGAGCATGTTCTCCCTTTTTGACCTTCCTTCTGTGACGCGCACCGATCACTGCGCAGACGATGAGCATCACTCCCAGTCCGATACCTATGACCCTGAGCAGGGTGATAGCGGTGCCGAGGCTGAGGAATGCGCCTTTCGTCGCCTGGAGCTCGTTCCTCATTATTACTGTAGGGGAATATGTGTATTCGGTATCCGATACATGGTGATAGTTCCCCCGCAGCACCTCAGGTTCGGTAAGAGGCTTGCCCGGAACAGCGTCCATCATTACGGTGCCTCTGTTAGTCAGCCTCATCATATGGATCGTGACATTATCAGGCACCAGATCCTCAGGGGTCACTATCACGTCAAGATACGACACCTCCCTTGAGTCGTCCGCGTTTATCACCAGCGAATACTCATAGTCATTCGGCAGATTCACGATAGTCTCATCACCGTTTCTCATCGCGAAGATGCTGTGTTCGCCGCTTATTTCCGGAGGTACGTCCGGATCCGGAGCGTATACTCTGCCGTACTTGTTGATCCCCGTCAGTGCGTAGTCGCCTTCATAGACCACTACGTCCACCTTGCCGTTGACGGTCACCCTTCGCGACTCTATAGGAGACATGTATTTTTCTTCAGGATAAAGATCGCTGAACGCCCACTTGACATATGTCGACGGTCTGTGCTCGAGCATGAGATTCGAGTTCAGCGACTCTGTAGGATCCCAGCTGCCGTCATTGATCTGTCTCTGGTCGGCCCTCATGTGCTGCGCGACTATATATGAGATATAGTCGACCGCTGTCATGATACGCTTCTGCTCCTTTTTATTCTTAGGTTTCAGTGTCCTGAACGCGTCTGTCAGTATCTCCATGGCCTCTTCATCGCCATGTCTGTTGACTGCCCTTACCATGATGTCCTGAAAACGCTCGACATAATCATCGCTGCCGTCGAAGAGTTCGCTCATGAATTCTATTATAAGACGAAGCTGATAATTGACCTCCGGATTGTTGCGGAAGCCCTTTCCGTCCAGAGCGTTGCCGACAGCATCAGCCTCGAGCGCGTACAGCGGGAAGGAGTCATCAGCTTCCTGCGAAGGCGTATACAGGTCGATGCCGTAGCGCTCATAGCCCCATGACTGCATCGGGATCGCAGGGACAGCGTCATACTGTCCGCAGATGTTGTAGATGCCCGGATACTTCACAGGTTTTTTCGTCACCCTAGGGACTCCGAAAAGATACGCGTATACGTCGTCGTATTCGCCGCTCTGGATCGCGTCGGCGGCAGTGATGTTGGCAATGGCCGCTGCACGGGACATACCTGTTATCCAGAGCACTTTGTCCCCCTCGATGTTGTTTTTCTCAATGAAGTCCGAGAGATGCCTCTCGAGCTTTCTCGCGCCGGTACTGAAGCCCTGGTGCCTGTAGCCCTTTCCGATCTTCATGTTTCCGGCCCATTCTTTCTTGTAGCCCTGGCCGCAGGTCACGGCAGCGATCACCGTGCGCCCGCCTATCTCTTTCATGCCTATGATGCCCGAGATGGTATCCTCTCCTGTAGGCTTGTCGTAGCCGAACGGGTACAGATTGTAGAATCCCGCCTGATGAAGATATGTCTCGTACTGCTCTTCGAATCTCGTGCTCCTGAAAGCCGACACCGCCAGGCCGAGCGAGCCCTGTGCCATCTTGTCGCTGAACTGCGAAGACGGTATCTCGAAGAACCTGTCGCTGTACGGGAAGCTCCAGCTGTTCAGGACCGCGCCTGTCTCGAGGTACGAGAAATAGATGTTCTGCGTATACTCGAGGATCGACTCATCGGCAAAAACGAGACGGGCCGAGCCGTCGTTGCCTATCGCAGCCTCAGGGTCAGGTTCGTCGTCTTTTTCATCATTACGGATGAGATCTCTCAGGGCCTCTCCGACAGGAGCGTCATCGTCGCCCCATTGTTCGCCTGCCGTTTCTTCTGTTATTTCCTGGACTTTCTGATCATCCTGATCGTCCTGGTCGTCTTCAGTTGCATACGCGAAAACTGATGCTCCCTGCAGAACGCAGAGCAGCACCAGAAGAAGACTGATCGTTTTTCTCAATCTGTCTTTTATGACGCACCTCCCGCTTCTTCCGAGTCGATGCGCTGACGCTCGACGAGTTCGGCGAAGAAGCCTTTTCTCTTTATGAGTTCATCGTATGTTCCGTCCTCGACTATATGGCCTCCGTCGAGAACGAGTATGCGGTCGCAGTGTTTTATTGTGCTGAGCCTGTGGGCGATCACTATTCGTGTGCAGCCCATGGAATCGAGCGCCTCGGACACCTGTCTCTGTGTCTTGTTGTCGAGAGCTGAAGTCGCCTCGTCGAACATCAGGAGCTTAGGTCCCGGAGCGACTGCGCGAGCTATCATTATGCGCTGCTTCTGTCCTCCCGAGATGCCTCCCTGACCTTCGGAAATGAGGGTGTGCATCCCCATCGGCATCTCTCGTATGTCATCGGCGATGCCCGCTATCTCGGCCGCCTTCCACGCGTCATCGAGCGTCAGCTCAGGCGCGGTTATGACTATATTCGAGTAGATGTCGCCCTGGAAAAGACCGCCGTTCTGCATGACGGTACCGATCTTTCTTCTCAGAGACGGAAGATCGAGACTTCCTATGTCCCTTCCGTCGTAGATGACTGCGCCCTTGTCCGGCTTTTCGAATCCGAGCAGCAGACGCATCAGAGTCGACTTTCCGCAGCCGGTCTTGCCTACTATCGCGACGTATTCACCTGCTTTTATCTTGAGAGATATGTCGTCAAGTATGAGCGGAGTGTCATCGCTGTAGCGGAACGACACGTGATCGAGCTCCACGTTGCCGGTTATATCCGTCACTATCTCGCTTTCGCCCGTAGTTTCAGGCACCGTAGTGAGGAAAGGCTCCGCCATCTCGAGCATAGGCCTTATCTGCGCAGCTGAAAGAGCTACTCCGGACAGCGCGGTGAACGCTCCCATGACCATGCCGTAGGCCGACATGAACGCGAAGTATGATGACTGGTCCGTCCCGCTCGATACCGCCAGGAAATAGAGCACTATTGTGGACAGCAGGCTGATAGCCGTCGAGATCACGCTGTTGATCTTTACGAACATAGGCGGGTCATATGTGAGAGCCGCTTCTTCGGAGTAAAGATCAAGCCACCTTGCGAACATCCTCTTCTCTGCTCCGGCGAGTTTTATTTTCTGCACTCCGGATATCATGGAATACGACATTCCGGATTCCTTAGCTGAGATCTCCATCCTCTTTCTGAACAGATTCACCTGCACGAGGGTCGAGATGGTCGAGAAGATGACAGTGATCAGTATTATCAGCAGCGACGGTATGACGAGTATCTTCGCGAAGTGCAGTATCTGGAACACATACATCAGCGACATCAGCGATGAAAGGCTGGTCGTCATGACTATTCCAAGCAGCACCGAACACAGCTGGTTGACGGACATCGCCCTGCTCTTGAGTTCGCCCGGGCTGTACTTCCTGAAGAACTCAGGAGGCAGCGACATGATGCGCATCATCATGGATGACTGCACGCCGAGAGAAGTCTTTATCTCTATCCTTTTGGAGATCATTCCGCTGACCGAATTGATCAGCTGTGTGGATATCTGGACGCATACCATGCATATCGCTATCCCGACCAGCGCCCTGACGCTCTCGCTTGCCAGCACCGGTCCGGTAAGAGCTTTGGTGAGCCTCGGGATCATGAGCCCTATGGCGCTCACCGCAAACATGGTCGCGATGCGTAAGACCGTATCGCTCAGAGTGAAGCAGCTGTTCATGTACAGCAGCAGATCTCTTATGCCGAGCTTCTTCTGAGGAAGAGGCTTGTAGAAGCACATCGCGTCCTTGCTGAATGCCGCAGCCGTATTTCTGTCTATCTTTACCTGTTTGCCGCTGGCAGGGTCATTATAGTAATAGCCCCTGACCTTTCCCGGAAGCAGAGCTACCGGAACACCGTCCTTCTCCCTGAACGCCAGCATCGGCCCGTAGGCATTTTTATACCAGTTCTCCTTGAGCTCCACCTCACGGCGCATCATGCCGTAGCGGCGCAGACAGTAATCGAGCTGCTCCGATTTGTCCTGAATGGAATCAGGCACTTCCACAGGCCTGAAATGATAGTATTTCAATATCTCGTCGATCGCATTTTTTGTGACTATGCGTTCATCACTTATGCGTTCGGCGTCTCTTGAGCCGAGAACGACTCCTGCTGCCTTCAGGAACGAATCCTCAAGAAGCAGCTGGTCGGCCTCGCGTCGATCTTCGATTTGATTTTCAAACCATCCCATAAGCTGCTCCTTATTCGTTGGACACGAGCTCTGCGTAAGCTCCGCCCTTCTTCATCAGTTCGTCGTGTGTGCCGCGCTCCGTCTCGATACCGTGATCGAGGACCACTATCTGATCACAGTCTCTGACAGTGGACAGGCGGTGGGCTATCACTATGCAGGTGATGCCTCTTTCGCGTATATGCTTTACGACCTCGTATTCGGTCACCGCGTCAAGCGCGCTCGTTGCCTCGTCAAGTATTATCACCGTCGGGTCCTGGGCGAGCACTCTGGCTATCTCGAGGCGCTGCCTCTGCCCTCCGGAGAGTTCCCTTCCGCCGCTGGACAGCCTGTGCTGATAGCCTCCCGGCAGCTTCATGATATCATCATGCACTCCGGCATCACGGGCCGCGAGTATCATCTCGAATTCCATGATGGTGTTGTCCCACATCTTTATATTGTTGGCCACGGTATCCTCGAAGAGGATTATCTCCTGGTCCACTACGGCGAGCGAACCGACCATGACCTCGCGCGGATATGAGCTTCTCGGCTTTCCGTCGAAGAGTATCTCGCCGCTCCACGGCTGATGGAGGCCGGATATGAGTTTGGAGATCGTGGATTTGCCGCATCCCGACGCTCCTACAAGAGCGACGCTGCTCCCCGGCTCAAGGGTAAGCGACAGATTTCTGATCAGAGGCTCCTCAAGGCGGGAGTAACCGAACGTTACGTCCTTAAGTTCTATTTTGCCGCTCAGCTTGCGCAGCTCGGCGCTCTTTGCCTCTTCGCTTTCTTCAAGGCCCACGTCATCACGGTATTCCATGACGTCCTCGACGCATTCCATCTGGCTGCGCATCTCGAAGATGGTCTGTCCCGCGTTGACAAGGGTCATCGCAGGCGCCATGAAGGATTCCAGGAAGCCCTGGAACATGAAGACGGCACCGACGGTGAATCTGCCCTGCATCGTCAGGTAGACTCCGACTACCATGACGGCAAAATTCGCAAGATTGCTCAGAAGCAGCGGGATCATGCCGAGGTAGCGGTCCGTCTTTTCCTGAGCGACCGCCTGTGAATTGAGGGATGCCTGGTAGCCGGCCCACTTTTTGAAAAAGCCGTTTTCAGCTCCGCTCGACTTTATCGTCTCGATCATCTCTATGCCCGTGACCGTAGCGGATTCAAGATTGGCGCTGTCACGTATCTGCAGACGCGCGATATCTATGCGCTTTTTGGATACGGCCCTGGAAACGAGCAGGTTGAGCGCGAGAGTAATCAGACCTATCGCAGTCAGCAGCACGCTCTGGTTCAGCATGAGCACGAGATATACCACCATCATGACGGTATTGAGCATGACAGGCGCAAAGGTATCGACCAGCGTTCCCGCTATGGATGCGTTCATCGGAGCCCTGGTCTGTATGGCTCCCGCCATTCTCTGCGAGAAGAATTCCATAGGGAGCCTGAGAACTTTCCACATATATGTAGTGCTGCCTATGACATCCATCTTGCCGCTGATCTTGAGTGAATATATCGCCTGCGCCCATTCCACGATTATCTGCAGGAGCGCAAATCCCAGCATCGCCGCTGTGAACGGATACAGCCAGTCAGGGTTGGTGCCGCTGAGCAGCCTGTCCATGAAGATCTTGCCCGTGACTGAATTGACTATGCCGAACAGATAGGCTATGGCGGTCGTGAGCATGACGAACACCACCGCCGGTCCGGCTCCGCGCAGCCTCTTTCTGGCAAAGTCCAGCGTGCTCCTGCGTTTTCCGCCCGGAACGAAGTTCTCGGAAGGAACAGGCACTATGGTGACGCCTGTGAACGAGTTGTCGAATTCCTCCCATGTCACACGCGTCTGCCCTCTGGCCGGATCGTTGATGTACGCGTAATTTCCCTTGAAACCGTCGAGGACAACGAAGTGGTTCATGTTCCAGTGGATGATGCACGGGAAAGTCCCGCTTTCCTTTAGAGCCTCCGGGCTCATACGGAATGCCTGCACCTTGAAGCCGTAGTTCTCTGCCGCAAGGTAGATGTTCCTGGCCTTGGACCCGTCACGGGATACTCCGCAGTCGAGTCTGACCTGTTCGAGAGGCACCCACAGACCGTAATAAGCCATGACCATCGCAAGAGCAGCCGCTCCGCACTCGAGCGCCTCGAGCTGCATCACGACCGGCACCTTGGCGACGCCTTTGGTAACAGGCTTTTTTACCGGCTTTCTGTTTATTGCTTTCTTTTCTTTTGATTCTTTTTCCATTTAATGTATCTTTATGTGTCGCTTCTGGTAAGGAATTCTATCGGATGGGTCTTTTCGACTATGACTATGCCGTCATATACCCCGTCAGGCAGATCCACACTGGCAATCCCGATCTTTCTGCCGAATTCATCCGTGGTGACCGACGATATGTCATAGTTTTTGTCTTCCAGGCGGAGTTCATCGCCCTCCGTCAGTTCTTTCATGTCCCTGGTAGCGACCCTGGCCGTCTTATCCTTGACTATGATCGTCGAAGGTGACTTTGTTTCGAGGTCACCGACGCAGGACCATACGAACACACCCACCAGCAGTATTATCACCGCCGTGAGTATCGCCCATATGCCCGGATTGGTCACCTTAAGATAATCGGTCAGCTGATCCGGTGCGGATATGCGTTCCAGGGCCTTCTCTCTGTATATGTTCTGCTTATTGTCTGTATTGTCTGCCATTACTGTCTCTCCTATTGTATATACACGATCGCGGTGCGTCTGAAAGCGCTCCCGATCTTGCCTGCCGCCGACAAGATGAGTCCGAGGGCATAGGCATCTACCGCTATCTCAGGCAGCTTCCATACGAAACCGCCGTAAAGCACCAGTGCAGCCACGAGGATGTAGACCACTCCGTAGATGAGCTTCCAGATCCAGCGGCGCGAACCGCCGTTTTTTTCTTCTCTGGCTCTGAGTACGGCCACGAGACCGGTGAAAATGCATACCGCCGCTATGTAGATGACAAGCGACCGGTCAGGGGCATCAGCCAGAGAGGAAGTCAGTATGCCTATGTCAAGGAGTATTATACCCCGATACAGTACTGTTTTTCCACCTACCATGTGCTTAGCCATGGAGAAATAATACATAAGGGCTCTGATCCCGTTCACCGTCATTCCCAGCGCGATGATCCCGAGCACCAGGGGCAGCGACGACGTCGGGAACATCGCGAGATATATCGCAAGCGCCAGCATGACCAGGGCTTCAATTATGTTTATGATCCTTTTGGTCCTTGTCATTTCGCTTTCTCCCCTTCTGCCTGTTTCGCAAGCCTCTTGAAGTCCTTCATTCCCCTGAAGCCTTTCTTATTGTAATCAACAGAATAGCCTGCTAATTTGTGCCCGGACTTGAATATCCTGTTCGTGACCATGCTCTTCTGGGCAAGGGCAGCGAGTATGAATTCGCCGAGGAATGTCGTATAGTGCTTTTTATCAGGGGCATTCATGTACTCGCTCTGATACTTCTCGATATCAAAGTCAGGGATAGTCTGACCGCTGATCTTCTCTCCGAGGGCTTTCCACTGTGCCGATGCGTCAGTCTGCCTTATCTGCAGAATGCAGCCTATTTCCTGCGACCATGGCATCACTTCGTCAGTCGCGTACTTTTTCGTCTCAAACCGTCCGTCAGGATCCCTGAGGCTCTTCAGGGCGTAGACCATCTGGCAGAAGGCATGCATGTAATCTTTCGGATTGTCCTTGATCACCTCGCGGTATCCGGCCCATGCCGGCATGTATCTGTACCTTGCGAAGCTGTAGTCCGGGAAATGCCCGCATCTGCCGTGGCCGAGATTCATGATGGCGCTCTCGTCGCCCTGGTACAGACTGTTGGTGTATATCCCTTTTTCCGGGTCATCGGGACTTGCCGGGTTATGGTTGAAATTGATCATCCTTTCGGTAAAGCCGTTCCCGTCCGGTATCAGTTCATAGAAATAATAGCTCGTGTTGTTGATAACAAGCGACGGCGTGCCGGCAAAATAGCGGTGGGCCCATGTATCAGCGAGCACATGCATCGCGACGCCGGCGGCGGCAGTCCCCTTGCCTCTGGCAAGTTCGACCGTGTCGACCAGAAGCTCTCCGTTCGTATCGCATATCAGCCTGTATTTATCGAGATAGCGCTTGCCGCACTTTTTCTTTACGGCATTCAGATTGCCCGGAAGAAAGTGGAACGACGCCCATATCCTGGTTATATCCTGCAGTCCTACCGGATCCGTGTCGGCCTCCATCATCTCAAGCGACAGCTGGGTCGTGGCAGCCGAAGGCGGTCCGCCTATCTTGGACAGAAGGGTCCTGGTGCAGCAGTCCACGAACTGCGCGCTGTACGCGATCTCAAGACTCTCTTCGTGAGTATATCCGGCCAGAGCGGCTGCGCAGTATGTAGCGTAATAATGAAAATCAAGCTGCATCGTCCGCCTCCGTTCTACCGATGGTCCTTTCGTACTTTCTTACCCTGAAAGCAGCTGCCATCATCTCTATCGTCATCACCAGGGATGTCAGATCGATCACGAAGGACGTTCCTGCGTTCCTGCGCGTCAGTTCTCCTTCTTCGATGCCTCCTCCGACGAGATTGATCATCACTACATATCCGTCGAGCAGTACGGCAAGCGTCCCGGCAAGTATGAGCATCGCCGTAAAAACCAGATACAGTCTGCCCGAACCTAGTCCGCGCCCTTCTGCTATGGCATGTTTTCCGACATACAGCCTTACGCTGAGTTCGATCAGCACATACAGAGCAGTGATCACCATTATCCAGATAAAGACCTCTTTGTCGCTGACGCCGTCCTGTCCGTAGAAAAGCGTCTTTCTGGTCTCCTCGATCGTCTCATTGGTCCTGAGCAGTATCATGCTGAACATCTTCAGAGCGGCCCAGGCTCCGAATATGATGATGCCTGTTCCTACGATCACGAGCGTCATCTGCGACCGTCTTATTTTTCTCTGTTCATCAGAATTATTTATTTTCGCTTCCACTAATCTTTTCCCTTATCGCCTCAGTCATGAGTTCCCTCTGATATACATCTGTCAGAATGCCGTAGTATTCGAGTTCGGTACCTTCTTTCAGAGGCTGATCTGAAACCGTGAGGCGTCCGTCCGACAATACGGTGACAGGCTTGCCGTAGCTTATGTAATCCTTCAGTTTGCCTTCTTCATCGTAGACATCGAACATCAGCTCTATCTTATCGCCGGTCCTGAACTGTTCGAGACCCTTCTTCATGAAGAAGAACTCCCTGTCGCGGTCCCTGCTGTATCCGGTCACATGTCCGGAGACCGCCTCCGCGGAGTCATCCTTCACAGGATCCCACTCGACATGGATGGTGATGTCCTCATAGTCGTTCAGTCTGGCCCTTATCGTTCCCTTGTATACCAGGCCGTCCTCAGTCTCGTATGGCTCTTCCGTCTCATAGCATGCCAGCTGGCCGTTAAGGTGGACCCACTTGTCGTCGAGGCCTATGAGAGGATGCCCGTCTGACTCGCCGGCATCGCTGTATTCATTGCCGAGGTACATGAGTCCGTCGTCCGTGACCATGTACGCTATCGTGCTGACCGAAAGGACTGTATCCCAGGTCTTCTCCGGAAGATCGGCCAGGTATGCTCCGCCTGCCTCCTTCACAGGGATGTCGACAAAGACATTCGTGGTGTCGTAGTCCTCGAAACCTTTGACGTACCATTCCTCATTGGAGTAATCGTAGCTGAGCAGGCGGTTGAACAGACTGTCGCTCTCTTCCGTCTGACGCATCTGCTGGCTGGCCATTATGCTGCAGAAGTTGTTGAAGAACTCCTCTTCATCAGCGTATTCGACGGCCTTGAGCTGTTCATATTCGCTGCTGTAGGTCTCGAGGCTGTCGTACGGGAAATCCGCCGCCAGTCCGTTTATCCCCTCGGCGGAGTCCTTGTTGCGGTATACGACGCATGCCTTCACCGCATCCGTCAGCCTGTCGATATCCTCGTCGGACGCGACTTCCTGTTTGTAGTCAGCCTTCTTCAGAGAGGTGAGAAAGCTCACGAGGTCAGTCTGCTCCATATCATAAAAACTGTAGGCCCCGGATCTTGCCGCCGATATATTGGCAAACACCTCCGGGTCGTCCTTCATCTTGCTGACGGCCCCGCTCATGATGGTCATCAGCTGTTCGTAGACCGGCTTTACCAGAGTGAGGTCCACGAGCGAGAGCGTGTTTTCAGGCTGCGGATCCCCGTTGTTCATCGTCCTGTACAGCTGGTCGTACGAGCTCACCATCATTCGTCCGAATTCTTCTGTGCTCAGGGCCGGATCTTCGGCAAGCTTTCCGAATCCGGCAGTATAGAACCAGCCGTAGGACGGCTCAGTTTCTTCCGAAGCCAGATAGTAATCGGCGCAAGGCTCGAATGCGTAGGCGTATTCGATGTTCTGCATCAGGCAGCAGTCGCTGCCGATGAGGTCGAACTTGACGCCGGAGTCCTTCACTGCGTCTATGATCTCGGACGCGTTCATGCTTCCGTAATCCGTATCCGTCCTCTTGTTAAGATCGTCTATTCCGTAGCCGGCAACGAAGCCGCCGCCGTGATCCCAGAGCACCAGCATATATCTGTCGGCAGGGTGGTTCTCTTTGGTCCAGATGATGAAGTCTTTGAGGTTCTCCGGTTCGGACATGCACATGCTGTCATCCAGCGCCTGCTCTTCTGTGATCTTGCCTCCGCTTATGAGGTATCTTCCTACCGTCGAATCGTCTATCCCTTCGGTGAACCAGCGGTCCGAGCCGCCGGCCTGGATGACGAAATCGAGGCCGCTTCCCTTTGCTGTTGCATCTTTCATCTGGGAAATATTGATCGATGCGCTTCCCCTGTCATCTTCGAGATCCGAACCGATGATGTATTCCATCACCACGACCTTTTTGTCTTTTGAATGATCAGGGAAGAAGTAGTCTCTCGTTCTCATCCCTTCGATCATACTTTTGTATCCGCTTCCGAGAGTGTCTTCCCTTCCGATCACCTCGCTCGATTCCGTGACGGAACTCATCTTATCCAGTTCGTCCTGGATGATCAGCTGGGCTATAGGCCTCGCAGGATGCAGCATCGTAGCCAGTATGAAGCATCCGCCGGCTACCGCTGCCACTTCGGCGACGGTGATAAGGCCCGCGAGCGCCTTCCACAGCCACACTGCCGCTTTGCTGCGCTCCTTTGCAGGTCCGAACTGCCTCGGTCCCAGATAGACGCTTTTTCCGAACGCGAGCACGGCCAGGAAGATGAACGGCATCAGAACGATACCGATCCTGAATCCGACGTTCTTTCCGAACTGTTTTGCAAGCCTCCAGTAAAGGCGGGCCAGGAAGATCCCGTATACGATGACAGCCGAGAGGCTCAGCATCAAGGCGTATTCTCCGTCCTTGAGCCACAGCGCTGTCGCAAACAGGCAGAGCGAAACTGCCGCCGCTCTCCAGAATGTGTGCATGCCCCTGAAGAGGTCGTGAGACATCTTCCACTCTCCGATCACAGGCACTATGCCCAGAGCGGGCTTTTTGCCCATCTTTTTCAGTATGCCGGCATAGCAGAGTATCAGTACGATCAGAGGAATTATCCATAAAAAAGGCATCCTCCTGAACATAAACAGTATCAGCATTTATTCCCTCTCAGTCCACTCGTTCAAGAACGATACAAGAAAGCTGACGCCTGTGCGTCCGCCGTTCCTTTCAACGTATTATTGTACCAAAAAACCGCTGAAACTTGAAGCCTCAGCGGATTTTTTGACGATCTCTCCGGCTTATCCGCGCCCTTGTTTCCACAGTTCTCCCTGTCTTTCTTCGAGCATGAGCATGAAATCGAAGACCTCCATTCCCTGCCTGTTCTCTGCGATGCTCTCGAACTCCCTGAGGACGGCGCTGACCCGCGGCGCAAGAGCAGCGATGTCTTCTCCCTCTTCAAGGTAGTTCTCGAGACGTCCGCCGGCGTACTCACCGTCCCTGACGCCGAGAAAGACCTCCTCCAGCGGCCGGCAGAAGCGTCCGAACGCTGCATATATCCCTGCCGCATCCGCCGTCATCTCGTCCCATACGGCATCGATCATATCAGGATGCAACTTTCTGCATATGAAGTGCGTCAGTTCGTGATACTTTCTTATGGCATCGGACTTTTCGATCCACTCCTCTTCGCTCATCTCCGTTCCGGAAGCCAAAGACGCAGCTTCACGGGAAACGTTGCTGTACGGTCCGCGCGAGAGCACTATGAAGGTGTCGATGTAGTTCTCCTTCACCGACGTGAAGCGCCTGAACTCGGCGCCCCAGTCCGGATCGGACACTCCCGCCTCGCGCTGTTCCTTCATGAAAGCGTCCCTGTGAGCGAATATCCGCGGCCAGTTGAACGCCGTCAGCGTGGATGCGCCCATCGTGGCCGGCACTGCCTTGTCAGGCCCCTCTTTTGCCGCCATCATGCAGCGCACGAAGACCTCGAAGTCGCGCCTGTTGTACAGGGTAACGACAAGAGCCTCGCCCGCCGGAGTCATGATGCGCTCCGCCCTGTCGCGCGCGTCACAAGCAAAGTGAGACAGGTCCCTCTTATCGGGCCTGTCTCCGGAAAGCACTGCCGCTTTATATTCATCGATACTGCTCCTGTCAGGATCGAGATAAAGCTGCGGGTATATTTCCGCCAGTTCGAGTACCGGTGATCTCATTCCTTCACCACTGGATGAAGCCGTCACGGCTCTCATCTATGAGATGAAAATCTCCCGGCATCTCGACACCGCCTGCGACCATTTCGAGCTCATCCTCGCCGAGTTCGACGATACCCGAACGGATCTTCTTCCTTAAGGCCTCCTTGTGAGCGTTGTTGGTAAATACCGTATTCCTCAGCATGTCTTCAATTCTGTTTTCTGTAATATCCATGTCCAACCTCCACTTAATATACGGGTAAGCGTATGTTACGGAGACATCAATCTTTGTTTATCTGTTTTCAAGTATTTCCCTGCACTTTACGAGCAGTCTCTGGTATCTTTTGTTCACCGTCTTTACAGGGAGCCCCATGGTCTCGGCGACCTCGGCATCCTTCATCTGCATCGCATATCTCATGTTCAGAAATTCTCTTTCGGAGGTGCTGAGTTTTGAATAAAGGAACAGCACGGCTTCCTTGTCTTCAAGGCCGCGTACCGAATCCTCCGAATTGTCAGGCACCTCATAGTACTCCGGCATTTCCGTGCGCTTTGAATAAGCCGCCGATCTCACCAGATTGATCGCCTCGTTGTGGGCAATGCGCATGAGCCAGGTGGCAGGCGAAGACTTTTCCGGGTCGTATCTGTCATATGCCGCATAAGCCGCCATGAAAGTATTGCTGACAACGTCCTCTGTGTCTTCCCTGTTCAGCAGGATCGAATATGTATATTTGTAGACTCTGTCGTAGTTTTCTTCGTATACCTGGTCAAAGGCCGGCTTTTTCGCAGCGTCCCGAACAGATTCGAATTTCAGTAGTTTGGCCATTTACAGTCCCTTCTTCTAAAAAGTATTCCGACTCTAATATAATAACTCAAATCCGTCAGAATGTGAATCTTGTATAGTTGAGATCGAGTATATACTGGTATTCCACGCTCTTTGCAAGCTTTCTCAGCAGCCCGTAGTTGTCTGTGATCAGTTTTTCAGTTTCTTCATCATTATCGAGGGCGATACACCTGCCGGCGTCCATTGTGACAAAGACAGCCTCGTCCTTTCCTTTGAATCTGACGACCACATCTACGTTCAGTCCGCTGTCATGCCGGTCATCAGTACGTCCGTCCGGGGAATGTCCGAGGGCGCCGAATCTTGCCTTCGTGCCTGTGGTCTCAGCCTCTTTTACATATGCTACCATCTCTTCCATGCAGAGAGCCACCCGGTAGGATATCTTCTCTTTTATACCGTGTTCATCCGCGAACTTTCTTATCTGTCTCGACGCTTCCACTGCATCGTCATGCCCGACTGTCATGTTGAGCACTATGTCTTCGCCGTTCTTTTCCAGCTCCTCTCTGTCGTCGTTCATCCATTTCCTGTATCTTGCATACGACACGGCAAATACCGTAAGATCGGTCAGCAGATAGGCCAGGAAGATATACGGAGCAGGTGCGGACTTCCACAGCAGGAAAGCATACACCGGCAGAGTTGCGTTGCAGACGACTGTGATCATCGTGGCAAAAGCTGAGTCCTTGCGGTTGGTCAGGTACATCCTGATAAGGGTGTTGATCGCGCCTACCACCAGGACCAGCGAAAACAGCCTTACGGCAAGCATGCCCCCTTCGGGTATATCATTTACTCCGTTTATGCGAAAGATCCACTCCGGATGAAGTTCGATCACCAGCGTAGCCAGTCCTCCTGCTATAACATCGAGCTTCACTCCCTGTTTCATCAGTATGCTGACACCTTCCCTGTCATCAGCTCCTGTATAAAGTCCCATGAGAGGCCTCACGCTTCCGCTCACCCCGCTGGTCAGCACGTTCGTCAGGCTGTAACACAGGGAGCACACTCCCTTGATCACAGCGCCGCGCGTCCCTAAAGCCGAAAGGATTATCTTCATCACGAGATAACTCTGTAAAGCCTGAATAAGTCTGTACGACGCATCAGGTACTCCGACCCCCAGCACCTCCAGGGCATCGGAAGCTGTTATCTTCTTCGTATTGCTCCTATACATATCGGTGTACCGGGATATATAAAACACAGTTACGGCGCATCTGAGCAGATTGGCGCAGGCAGTACCGAACCCTGCTCCTCCGACCCCGATATCCAGAACCCCCATGAAGAAAAGGTCGAACAGCAGGTTCGCGATGCCCTCCATGGCGGAGAGCCTCATCAGCACCTTCATCTTTCCGGCTATCTGCAGCTGATATGTTCCGGTTGAAGATATTATGCCCAGAGGCGTGCACAGCATTATTCCGGCGGCATACTGCATCGTCATAGCGAACATCTCCGGCGACAGTCCGTACGATCTCAGTATCATCCAGACCAGAGGGATCTGTATGAACGTAGCAGCGGCTGCCACCAGTATCAGCACCTTCAGGGATACGCCTTTGACCCGGTCGAGTTCTTCCGGATCATTCTTTCCCATCGCTGTCGAAATGCTGATGGAGATACCGCTCGAAGTCAGAATGGACAGAGATCCCACAAGGATCGATATCGGGGAAAAGATATTGATCGAAGCGAGAGCATCCTCTCCGACGAGATTCCCTGCGACAACTCCGTCCACCGTTACGAGAAGCAGAGTCGACAGGTTCGTCATGAGCATCGCGGGGATATATTCTTTGAGCTTGCGCATGCTGAGGTCTCCCATGCGCCTGTATTTTGCCAATCCGCTGGTTTTCTGTTCTTCCATTTTATTCCCCTGTGTCTTCTGTCCCGACGCAGCAGCACTTTGCTATCTCGCCGAGGCATATGCTTTTGCTCTTGGAATCAATGTACCAGTTGTCAGGCCTCATACGAGGGCTGTACGCAGGTATGAACACTATATTCTTATCATCATACCACGGGATGGTCCGGGTCATCGCCCTGGTCCGGGGCACGTGGAAGCCTGCCGTCACTATGCCGATGCGAAGGTCCTTCGCTTCGCGCGGGAGTATCCCCGTTATCACGGCTGCATCGATCATCTTTGCTGAAAGCTTAAGATTGCGGAATGTATTCTCAGCCGCTTCCTCGATCAGTATCCTGTTTTCCGGGACGCCTCTTTTTTTGAGATATTTCGCCATGAACATGGCCTCGGAAATACCTCCTTCTTTGTGCTCGTTTCCTCCCGTCACCAGGAATACAGTATCCGGATCACCGCCTGCCGTTTCAAAGGCTTTATCTGCTCTGTATGCGCAGTTGTTGCTTCCGAGAACGATGATGATATCGTATCTGCCGCCGGTATCGTCCGGCTCTCCGAAGAGGAGGCTGTTGATATACGGAAGATTCTCGTCCCGCTCATTAGGGTGGACCGGGAATCTGTCTATCATCCTGCTCACTTCAGTCGACAGATCAGAGCCATGATCGTATTGAAATAGTCAGGATAGGAACGTTTTGACGCGGAATCGGGATTTCTCTGTATATATCTGAACATCCTGAGCGACGAAGTCCTCACCTGTCCGCAGTGCATGAGATAGTCGTAGTTGAACAGCCTGTCCTCGCCGAACGGCATACCGTCCCTGAATCTTATGCCGTGTTCGTTCAGCAGCGACCTTCTGTAGAATTTGTTGCACGCTGAATATACGAGCAGATTTCTCGCCCTTACGTATTTATCCGCAAAAACCGACACTATCGGGTATGTACAGTCCTCGACCGCGAGAGGCATGACTGTCTCCCGTATCACGCCTGCCTCTTCGTCCTTCATGAATTCGACGCGTTCAAAGCTGAATATGTAAAGATCGGTCTCATCCTCAAGGAGAGGCATCGCCTTCTCAAAGAAGCCCTCAACGAGGCAATCGTCACAGTCCATGAAAGTGACCCATTCGCCCTCCGCCATATCAAGACCGTGGTTCCTTGCAGTTGAAGCGCCTCCGTGAGCTGCATACATCACCCGGATGTTCTCCTGTCCGGATTCCAGTTCCTTCAGGCGCTGCGCCGTATCATCCGTCGATCCGTCATCTACGATGACCAGTTCACAGTCATCAGGCAGCTGCGTGATCACCGAGCCGATAGTTTCTTCCATAAAATCTGCGCAGTTATATGCCGGTATGATGAATGATAATTTTTTCTTCTCCAATTTACCCTCCTTCGTCAGGCTTGTTCCGTATCAGTTCTCGCTGAATGTGAACCTCGTGTAGTTCATGTTCAGTATGTACTGGTATTCGACGTTCTTCGCAAGTTTCCTGAGCAGCTCGTAGTTGTCGGTGATGAGCTTGCGCGAGATATCGCTCTTGTCAAGCGCGATGCACCTGCCGTCATCCAGCTCGATGAATATGGCCTCGTGTTCGCCTTTGAACCTCACTATGACCTCGACGCTCAGCTTGTCGGCTATTTCCTTCATCACTTTTTCCGCCCACGGGGCCGTTCCTCCCATGGTCGCGACAGCAGCGAATTTCTTTTCAGCTTCGCTTTCTTCGATCAGCTTCATTATCGGGTCTATGGCCTCCGCCGCCCTTGCGTATGCGACCATCTCCTCCATGCAGAGCGCAGCGCGGTACGCGATCCTCTTGCTTATCCCGTGCTCCTCCGCATAGCTTCTGAGCTCTCTTGATGCTTCAACGGCCTCTTCCGGATGCACGGTCATGTACAGCACGATATCGTGATCGTTCTCTTCGATCTCTTTTCTGTCTTTTTCGAGCCAGCCGCGGTATCTGACATACGACATCACGAACACCACGATCTCAGTAGCGAGATATGAAAGGAAGATGTACGGGGCCGGAGCGATCTTCCACAGCATGAAGGCGAACAGCGGCAGTGTCGCGTTGCCCACTACGGTGAGCATAGTTGCATACTTCGAATCCTTCCTGTTGTTCAGATACATCCTGAGCAGAAAATCAACGCCCTTTAGTATGAAGAACAGTGCGAACAGCCTGACGCACAGCAGCCCGTTCTCAGGTATGTTATCCACGCCGTTTATGGCATAGAACCACTGCGGTCTGAGCTCTATCACCAGAGTGGCCAGTCCCGCGCTTATGAAATTGAGCACCGATCCCTGTTTCATCAGTATGCGGAGCCCGACCTTGTCATCAGCACCGGCATAGAGGCCCATAAGAGGCCGCATGCTCCCGGTTATGCCGCTGATGAGAACGTTCGTTATGCTGAAGCAGAGCGTGCAAACGCCCTTGATGACGCCCCCGTCCGTTCCGAATGCTGCGAGCAGTATCTTCATGATCAGATAGCTCTGTAAAGCGTTGATCAGCGCGTAAGACGCATCAGGGACGCCGACACCCAGTATGTTCTTCACATCGGCGGGATCGACCTTTTTCGTATCGCTCCTGAGCATGTCAGTCTTGCGATACAGGTACAGGACAGTAAGCGTGCATCTGATGATATTCGCTGTGGCAGTTCCGTATCCGGTGCCCGCGATCCCCATGTGGAACGCCCCCGTATACAGCAGGTCAAATCCGAGGTTGGCCAGGCCTTCGATAACGGACAGCCCCATCAGGATCTTCATCTTGCCTGCGATCTGCAGCTGATATGTCCCGACAGTCGATATGAGTCCGAGAGGCGTGCATATCATGATGCCTACCGCGTACTGCATCGTCATCCTGTACATCTCTTCGGACAGTCCGTATGATCTTACCACCAGCCATACGACAGGTATCTGGACGATCGCGACTGCCGCAGCCATGACTATGGTGACGCGTACCGATGCGGCCTTGATGCGGTCGAGCGCGGCGTGGTCATTTTTGCCCATCGCCGTCGAAAGACAGGTCGAGACCCCGCTCGCTACCAGCATCGTTATGGCGCCCACAAGGACGGTCACCGGATAGAAGATATTGACTGCTGAAAGCGCTTCTTTGCCTACGAGGTTTCCGGCAACGATGCCGTCGACCGAAATGAGCAGCAGGGCCGAAATATTGGTTATCAGCATCGCCGGGATGTACTCGGCAAGTTTACGGCTCGTAAGGTCGCCGCTTCTTCTGAATCGTAATAATCCTTTTTCTCTGTTCTGTTCCATCGTTCTTTCCTGTTATTTCCAGCTTACTCCGTCGAGATACGGGTCTTCAGGCATGCCCGGAAGCACGAGTCCTCCGTCGACCCTCAGTGTTATGCCTGTGATATATGATGCCTTGTCCGAAGCGAGGAAGGCTATGGCTCTTCCTATGTCTTCGGCCTCTCCGCACCTTCCGAGAGGGATCTTCGGTCCGAGCTTGTCCCAGAAGTCGGATTCGACCTTTTCAGGATGCTCGATGTACGCCTCATCCCAGAAGTAGTCCGTAGGCCCTCCTTTTTTGATGTCGAGCAGTTCCTCCTTCGTGCGGACCCTGGTCGCGCCCGGGGAAACGTTGTTTATCCTGATGCCGTATCCTGCTACGTCCAGGGCGAAGGCCTCGATCATCCTGTTGAGTCCCGCCTTGATGCCGCAGTATATGCCCGCGTTCGGATAGGCTCTGTCGCCTCTTGATGAACTCACGTTGACTATGCATCCTTTTATGCCGTTGTCTATCATGTAGCACGCCGCATAATGCATAAGCATGACATATGCCTTCTGGTCGAGAGCGAAGAGGTAATCTATGTTCTCTTCTGTAAGCTCCTGCAGAGGAAGCGGCATGTTGACGCCCGCGCTGTTCACCAGAAGATCGAGTCCGCCGAGCGCCGCTGTTGCCTTGTCGAAGAACTCCTTTGGAGCTCCCTTTTTTGTCAGGTCTGCGCTGAACTGCCAGCTCTCAGCGCCTTTTTCTTTCAGCATTGAGACTGTCTTTTCGACGTACTTCAGGCTCTGCTCATCGTCTCCGTAATAAGAAAACGCTATGTCGTAGCCCTCCTCCGCAAGGACCAGGGCTATCCCCCTGCCCATGCCGATCGAGGCTCCTGTAACTATCGCTTTTTTTCTGTCACTCATTTTTCAAACCTCCGATGCCGCCTTTTTTCGCGGCAATGATCGTTATTATCAAACCGGCAGCCGCCATCGCTGTACCTGCGACAAGCATGCGGCCCGCGCTTCCGCCGCTCAGAAGGAACCCTCCGATCATGCTGCCCGCGACTATGCTGAAGGAATCGGTCATGCTCATCACGGCCTGACCCGTGGTCTCGTCCCCGGCCGCCGTTGTCTCATGGGCATATGCGGCCTTTGCCGCAGTCACGATCCCGTATGACGGGCCCTGGAGCAGCTGTATAAAGTATATCATCACCACGCCCGACGCAGCGACAAGCAGGACTCCCTTGACCACGAACATCAGACACCCGATGCATATGAGGGCAGCCGCAGACAGTCCGCTCTTTTCCTTTATGCGAGTATAGAGAAAAAGCGCCGGAAGCTCCACGGCCCCGCCGATCGCGATCGCGGTGCCCATGGTGCCGGAATCCCCTCCGGCCTCCCTCATTATGTCGAACATGTATGTAGCGACCATGTTATGGAACACACAGCCCAGTGTGATGCCTGCCGCCATCAGTATGACAGCCGGATAGGCTGATATGAAATTCTTCGTACTCTGCTCATTCTTTATTTCAGCTGGCCTGACGTTCTGAGGTCCGCCGGCCAGCGGCATAATAAATGCCGCCGCGAGCAGCAGCGCGAACAGGACTGCGAGACACAGAGCAAGCACCTGCGGGCCTTTCATGGCAGTCAGCCACCCGAACAGGAGCGATGTCGCCGCGTATGAGATCGAGCCTACCCCTCTTACTACGCCGTAGTCGACACTGATCCCCCGGTCCTTGTAATAGAAGCAGGACGAGTTGACAAGAGGCATCATCACCAGAACAAGCACAAACAGAAGTGCATAGCATACCCCCTCCCAGATGAGTCCGTCCATGAATATCCTGAGCATGGATACAGCGAGAGCCAGTGCGCTCAGTAAAAGCAGCTGATTTTTCCAGGACCACTTCGGATCGCTGTCGGCAAGTCTTCCCGAAACAGGCTGCAGGAACGCGCCGACCACGCACGAGGACGAGATTATGAGTCCTGTCTGCCGTGAAGTAAATCCCTGCAGATAAAGATAGTATGCCGCAAAGCTGAATACTATGCATATGATCATGTAATACACGCCCATCAGAAGGCAGCATTTACCGTTTTCTTTCATTCCCTGATATATACCCTTTACTTCCAGTCTTCTATGACGAAGTTTTCAAAAAATCTCTGCGCCGCAGGGTCCGTATCCAGTATGCGCACCGGCTTTATCTGAGCCGGCATGACCTGCTTCAGATACATGCGCTTGTCGCAGTATGCAAGCTGGGTCTCGGGCTGCAGCATCCTCGCCGCAAGTGGCTGCGCCGCGCCCTCGTCCACGGACCGCCCGTATCCGGGCACGATATCGCGAAGCATCTCTTCGGCAGCGCTTTCGAATCCGCTCTTCGGCACTTCCATCAGTCTGTTCATACCGCTTTCGTCCGCGGGTTCTGCGTAGATCACGATACGCCGGTCATCTTCATCCCATTTCACACAGTAATCAGCTATGGTGACACGGAAACGCTCTCCCAGCCGGAACATGAGTTCAGCCATATCAGCAGGCCTGATGCGTACCGTCCCGCCGTTCCGGGCCGGTATAGTCAGCATCCCGAAACTCCTTCCGGCAAGGCTGTAGACAGGGGTGCCATCCTCCATCCGTTCGACCTTTATCACATCGCGGAGGTCATATCTGTACAGGCCTGACCTGTTGGTCAGGATCACATCGTAATAACGCCCCTCCTCGAGTTCTTCAGCGACCAGCGCATTCTGACTCCCTTCTTCACGGTCTTCAGGGATGAACTCAAAATAGCTTTCTCCATATTCGAGACGGAACAGCCCGTCCCCGCATTCTCTGCCTATGATCGCTTCAGATGCGGCGTGAGCTCCGTCCGAAACCTGGACAGAGCCGGTGTAACGCATGAGATGGCGCTTATAGATCAGAAAATCCGCCGATCCGCCGGCCGTTACGCGTCGGCATTTCGGCCATATCCTCGGTATCACAGGCTCATCAAAGCCTTTTTCGAATATGCCGCGCAGCTCCTCCGCCCTTTCGGGATCAGCGTCAAAGAGTGCGCGGTAGCGTCTCTTTTCTTCGCTGCTGAGCCACGATGCTCCGTCCAGCGTCCCCTGTTCGATGTCGCGCGTCAGTTTTTCATGATTGCGCTCGAGATATATGAAGCTGCAGAGCAGTGTCCATGTGAACGGAGCCGCGATCATAGACACATCTCTGTCGAGCAGAGCGAACAGAAGCCCCAGATATCTCTGGTCGGCAGGCGCTTTGAGAAAATACAGTTCTTCGGGTCCGGTGAGCCTGATGCCTTCCGTTTCGCCGCTTCTGTGGGAATCATAGCTGAGTTCTTTTCTCATTTTCTGAAGGACTGCCCCGGTTATCGAATCGGGGTAGGTCCCGTCGGCGAGCTGCCTGTCTCCTCTCACGCTGCCGGCGATCAGGAAGCAGCTCCCGTCTTCACCGCCTCTGTTCGCAAGGATATCGCGGTACATGTCCGTGAACTTCCCGAGGGCCCTTTCGGTGTAGGGTATCCATCTCGGTGTGTTCATCGTTCCGGTAGTGACAGCGTACCCTGCGTCAGGCTCGCAGAAAAGTATGTCCGACTCGCCGATGCGTCTCATCAGGTCTATCATCGGCGAGAATGTGTCATATGTATTTACCGGGATCTCGCTTTCATAGGCTTCATGCGATCTTATGCGGTCAAAGCCCCAGTTCTCTCCTATCTCGGATCCTTCGGCCGAGCGCAGTATGTCCACAAGGACCTCCAGGGTATCCCCGGCAGGTTTCCCGGCGTGAGCCTCTGCAGGTCCGTCTATCGTTTCCCTGACATACGATATGATGCCGTCGATCTCCTCCCTGCTGAGGAATTTCCTGTCCGGATCAGGAGGTTCTATCAGATCGAAATACGGGCTCATCATGTCTCTTATCTCGCAGCGTATCTCATCGGGAAAACCATATTCCTTTTCCGAAGCGGTTATCATGTCGGCGATCTGCTTCATATGTCCGAAGAAGAGATAGCGCATGTAAAGTCCGGCTTCGACCCCGAGCTTCAGCTGCTTTTCTATGTCGCGGCATGTATCGAGTATCTTTTCGGGAGCCGGCGCTTTGAGTTCCTGCATCGTAGAGCCGCTGTGCATGTAGTAAATGTAACCGATCAGCTGAGGGAACACCGCTATGGTATCCGCGCGGGACAGGCATTCCATATTGAACATCACGTCCTCGTATATGCGGACTTCCTCGCTGAAGCGCAGATCGCAGCGCTCTATGAACGACCTCTCTATCACCTGGCTGTTCATCATCATGTTTGCCATGGTCATCAGCTTGCGCACATCCGGGTCGTCGTTATGAAGACAGATCAGAGACTTCGTCTGATCGAAGCGCACGCGGTTGTCCATGAACTCCATCACCGAGGAATCCTCTTCGAGCTTTTCGGAACGATACTTGCCGACCTGGGCTCCGGCCTCATCCATGCCGCTGACTATGGTCGCAAGGCATTCAGGCGTCAGTCTGTCGTCCGCATCGAGAAAGGTCACATATCTGCCGCTCACCTTCGTGAGAGCGTAGTTCCTCGGGCTCGAAGCCGTATGCTTGTCATTGTTCAGTTCGAACACACGAAAACCAGGGTGCCCCTCGCAGAGGCCCTTCACGAAGGAAAGGTGCTCAGGCGATGAATTATGCACCACTATGACCCATTCTATCTCCGACTCGTCCAGAGTCTGCGCCGTTACTGAATCAAAGGCCGCCCTGAAAAGATCGTCAGAGGTATCATGCGACGGAGTAACAATGGATATAAGGCGTTCTTTTCCCATTTTTTCTCCCTTTTTTCTTCAATAAAGTATACCAAATATTGTATTATGTAGTAAGGATATTTATGCATACATAATCAGGAGCGGGGGACTATCAATGAAAGCGGCCACAAGCTTGCATGATCACGGCGACAGACTTATCAGCAAACTGTTCTACAGTATGCTTCCGGTACAGATCCTCATATTCGCAATGGGGTATATAACCTCGATCGTGAACGGAGTCATGGCCGGACGCTTTATCGATTCTTCGACCGTCGGCGTCATCGGACTTTATTATTCGATGGTCAACATAACCAGCGCTGCCGGAGCGGTGATGCTCGGAGGCACAGCCGTTCTCTGCGGGCGCTACATGGGCAGAGGAGATCTCAAAAAGACGCAGGGCGTCTTCTCCCTGAACCTCACGACCACTTTCATCATAGCAGCTGTCATTACCGGTATAAGCTTTCTGATACCGGGACCGATAGCCTCGATCCTCGGAGCCACAGATGAACTCAAGCCGGCTCTTGTTTCATATATCAGGGGCTATGCGATAGGCATCATCCCTATGATGCTGGCCCAGCAGCTCTCGTCCTTCCTCCAGATGGAGCGCCAGGAGAAGAGAGGCTACGTCGGAGTCGCAGGACTGATAGTGGCCAACGTTGCACTCGACATCCTGTTCGTAGCAGTGTTCGGCATGGGGATATCCGGGCTCGCGCTTGCGACCAGCATCAGCAACTGGGTATACTTCGTCATTCTCATCCCTTACTATTTCTCGTCAAAGGCGCAGCTGCGCTACAGCCGCAAAAACATCGACTGGAGCGAGCTGCCGGGCATTGTGAAGATAGGATTCCCGGGTGCGCTTCTCATACTGTGCCTCTCATTCAGAACGATAGTGATAAACCGCATACTTCTGGGCTGCTCAGGGAATGACGGGCTCTCTGCCCTCTCGGCGTTCAACATGATCTCGGGCCTCTTCATGGCTTTCTGCATAGGTAACGGCACCGTCGTGCGCATGCTGACAAGCGTCTTCTACGGCGAAGAAGACAAGACCTCGATGAAGAAGGTCCTGAAGATCGCGTTTACAAAGAGCATGGTGATCGCCTGCCTCATAGGCGTATTCACCTTTATCGTATCGCCTGTCATCTCGGGCTTCTTCTTCACGGACAGCGCATCCAACGTATTCAAGCTGACCGTACAGCTCTTCAGGATATTCGCATTCTGCATACCGCTGATACTCATATGTCAGGTGAACACCAACTACATGCAGGCGACGGGCCACAACATGTACGTAAACGTACTGTCTGTATTCGACGGCTTCATCTCGATGGTAGTGCCTTCGGTCCTGCTCGCTCCTGTTCTCGGAGCTCTGGGCGTCTGGCTCGCCAATCCGATCGGCATGATACTGACCATCCTGACCCTGCCGGTATACGAACTCATATACTGGAGGCGCATGCCGCGCAACCTGGACGAATGGATGCTGCTCAGACCTGATTTCGGCGTGGCCGAAGAAGACAGCCTCGATCTGACTCTGAACGATCTTGATGAAGTATCGAAATCATCGGAGGTCATCCACGAATTCTGCAGGGCCCATGACATGGAGGACAAGACCGCATACTACTCGGCACTCTGCCTCGAAGAGATGGCCGCCAATGTCATAAACCACGGCTTCACGCACGACAGCAAGACGCATTCCCTCAACGCGAGAGTCGTATATCTGAAGGACATGGTGATGCTGAGACTCAAGGATGACTGCATCCCGTTCGATCCGGAAGAATACTCAAATCTCGTTTCAGATGAGGATCGCTTCGACAACATCGGCATCAGGATGGTATACAAGATAGCCGATGATGTAAGCTACCAGAATCTGCTGGGGCTCAACGTCCTTACCATACTGATAAAGGAAACGGACCTCGTGACCGAGCTGCGCACGGATTACATGCTCGAAAGGCGTCTGCGCGAGCTCGATCCGGATCTGCACCGCAGGTTCATGGATACGGCGTTCGTCAGCCAGCGCATCCTTACCAAATTCAGGCTGCTCTTCCCTGAGTATACCGATCACTCCGAGCTTCACAGCCTTACGGTCATAGATTCGTGCAACCGCCTTGTGGGCACCGAGCAGGTGGATATGCTCAGCAAGAGCGACATCTACGTGCTGCTGATGGCAGGCTACCTGCACGATGTGGGCATGGGCATAAGCGAAAAGGACTACGAGGAATTCAAGGACGTTCTCGGAGCTGAGCAGTACTTCAAAGATCACCCGGACGATACCAGGGCCGACTTCGTCAGGACATATCACAACGAGTTCAGCGGCCTTTTCATTGAAAAGTACGCTCCGTTGTTCGACATGCCGTCCGAGGA
>CACYHM010000002.1 GCA_902774195.1 uncultured Eubacteriales bacterium | reverse complement strand
AAAATGAAAAAGGAATCAATGGCATCCAACTTCATAAGAGAGACATGCGTCGCAGGAGCAGTGATTGATGTTGTGGTCAAGTACAGCCAAAAGGTCATGAGAAGCGAAAGAGCGTCGAGGCACGCGCCTACAAGAGAAGCTGTGGTCAAGCACAACAAGGTTGTTGCTGAAAGGAAACTCGCAAGGCTGCTCAATGCTAACTTCTTTCCGGGAGATTGGCACTGCACTCTGACATATACAGGAGATGAGCCATCAGTGACAGACGCAAAGAAGACCCTCGAGAATTTCATCAGAAGGATGAAGAGGGAGTACGAGAAGCAGGACCTCGAGTTCAAGTGGGTGGCCGTAACTGAATTCCATCACCACAGGATCCATCACCATATCGTGATGTCATACATAGATGCAAAGGTCATAGAGAGACAATGGAAACGCGGACATGTCAACTTCAAGTGTTTGGACAGGAGCCGCAACTACAGGAAGCTCGCTGCATATCTCGTGAAGGAAACAGACAAGACCATGAAGATACCGGGATCTGAGATCAGGAAACACTGGAGCTCAAGCCGCAATCTTACAAGGCCGATCGTGAAGCGCGAGATCGTAGAGCCGCGGGCGCTGTACGAGACACCTAAGCCGCTGAAGGGATATGAGATCGATGAGGACTCGGTCCGCAAGTATACGCATCCGTTCACAGGCATAGATCACCTGGAGTACATGATGTGCTCGACGGATCCTGTCCCACGCATAAGGACGTGGCGCAAAGGCAAGGTGGTCAAACGCGACGAGACGTTCAGGCGGTCGCAGGAGATACAGATAGACATGAGCAGCCTTGATGGCTGGGATTTTGTGTAGCCGGGAGAGACAATGACGAGGAAAGATATGGAGCAGTGCCTATCGCTGCGGGAAGAGATTAAAGCAATCGAGGCATCGATGTCCTCACCGAAGTCAAGCTATGTGGCGGTATTCTTCAAGGACTATCGCACCGGCAAGGGCATACCAAAGTCAAGGCAGGAGCTGGACGGAGGAGAAGAGCATCTGCGCATACTGCGTGGCTCGCTGAAGGCCTGCCGGAAGAAGCTGCTCAAGAGGCTCGAGGAGGCCGAAGCGTTCATCGAAGATGTCGATGACAGTCAGATGCGGACGATCCTTCGAAGCTACTACATCAATGGAGACAGCCAGGCTGAGATCGGGAAGGCTCTCAACTACAGCCAGACCGCAATCAGCGGAAAGCTGAGAGCCTTCTGGCTCGAGCAGGGAGACGAGTGCAAAGACCGCAGCCCGAGGCACTAAGTCTGTTACAAGTTTTAGACGCCCTGTGCTATAGTGTAGGTGGTGACAAGCGGATCAAGTCGCCATAAGAATCTCCTTTAGGATCAATCCGACACTCAAAGCGCTCAGGGCATTGTCCGGGCGCTATTGTTTTGTCGGAGGAGATATTCGATGTTCGATTACAAATCCAAGAAATGGGAGAGGAAAAGGAGATTCATACTGAAGCGCGATGGATATGTGTGCCAGCTCTCGAAGCGCGAAGGCATGATAGTCGAGGCTGACACCGTGCATCACATCTTTCCGGTCAGAGATTATCCGGAGTATGCGTACTGCAATTGGAATCTCATATCCCTGTCGAGAGCAGTGCACAACACGCTGCACGACAGGGACACGGACGAGCTGACAGAGGAAGGCATGGCACTCCTTAGGGCGACCGCACTCAAGCAAGGCATCGACCTGATGGACGAAGGCGTGACGCTGGTGATCGGCAAGCCTGGCACAGGCAAGACTACATGGGCAAGGAAACATATGACGGCCAGCACACTTGTCTACGACCTGGACTACATCGCTGCAGCGTTCAGGCTTGAGGCAGGCACGACCAAGCACAAGCAGGCCAGGTGGATGGCAAATGATTTGCTGCAGGGATTTATCATCAAGGCGACGACATACGCCGACCATGTGATAGTCATTCGAACTGCGCCATCGATCAAAGAACTGGACGCAATTCAGCCGGATAGGATACTGATCTTGACCAAAGAGTATCAAAAGAGTGAGATTAACCTACCCGATTTCGATATGAAACTCGCAAAAATAAAATTATGGGCGAGTGACAACAATGTGCAAATAAATATGCCCCCCCCAGTATAAAGAAAACAACATATGGGGAGGAACGGTTAGGAGAGGGACCCACTCTTATACACACGGCGGAAAATCAGCAAAAAGGGGAAAAGACAGAAAATGGGAAAAATCAGCGTAATAACTCCGTACAAGGACGCGGGACCCTGGATCGCGCGCTGCGTGGCCAGCTTGAAGGCCCAGATGAGCGAAGATATGGAGTTCATCCTTGTAAACGACAAGAGCCGTGATAAGAGCAAGTCGCTCGCAAAGAAAGCAGCCGGCAAAGACGGCCGCTTTTTGTTTGTGGAGAATAAGCGCGAGCCCGGCGTGAGCGGCGCGAGAAACACGGGCCTTGATATCGCCACTGGCGAGTGGATCACGTTCCTCGATGCTGACGATGAGATGCTTCCGGAGGCCTCGGAGGTCTTTGAGAGAATGATGAGGCTCGAACCCGAGCCGAACATCATCCAGGCGAACCAGCTCAGATACTACGAGGAGACTGGCCACATCAAGCCGAAGTGGATAAACCCTCGAGGGATCTACACTATGAGCAATCTGCCGAAGTTCTGGTGCATGGTCTGGAACAAGCTATACAGAGCAAGCTTCCTCGAAGAGCATGGCATCAGATTTGTGGAGGGATTACAGTACGGCGAGGACGAGATATTCAACCTCGAGTGCCTCGCGAAAGACAACAGGATCTTCCACACGCTGAAAAAGACGGTGACGACACTTCACCACTTCGAGAATAAAGAGAGCCTGTCACACACCAAAGGCAAGGACGGCCTGATAGCCCAAGCCCAGGCGCTCATGGACTTCGTCGAGAGATGCGAAGATCCTGCGGCCCGCAAGACCGCCTGCAAGATCCTCTCGGAACACTGGGGATCTGAAGCATACATCAAGACATTCGGAGAGTAAGGCATGCGATACATCATCATGTGCGGCGGCAATTATCAATATTGGGAAACACCGAGGCAGCTGCTCAAGATCTGCGGCGAGGAGATCGTCGCGAGAACGATCAGGCTGCTGCGGGAAGCTGGTGTCGATGATATTGCTATCAGCTCCGACAATCCGGCCTTCGAGAAATTCGGAGTGCCGGTCCTGAAACACGATAATGATTTTACGGTCCTGAGTGAGGACGGAAAAGTCACGGGCGTAGATGGCTACTGGATGGACGGCTTATATCCTACCGACGAGCCGGTGACATATCTGCTCGGCGATGTAGTGTACTCTCCGGCCGCGATCAGGACGATCGTAGACACTGAGACAAACGACATAGAGTTCTTCGCCTCGGCGCCTCCGTATTCGGATAAGTACATCAAGTCCTGGCCGGAACCCTTTGCCTTTAAGGTGGTCGATACGGATCACCTGTACCAGGCGAAACAGGCATGCAAGGTGTTTACGGAGATGGGCTATTTCTGGCGACCGCCTATAGCCTGGGAACTGTGGACCTGCATAAAGCACGGCGTACTGAAAAACAAGCCGGATGTGTACGAGATCAACTACACGATTATCAACGACTACACATGCGACATCGATGCGAAAGCTGATATACCGCTGATGGAGAAAATACTGGCCAATGAACCATGACATCGTATACATCCTCAAGAATGGCTATGACTCGGAAGAGATAAGATACTCGCTCCGGTCAGTATGCGCGAACTTTCCATACAGGAAGGTGTGGTTCTATGGCGGCCAACCGAAAGACATCGAGCCTGACTGCATGATATCGGTCAAGCAGACCGGAGAGACCAAGTGGTCGAAGGTTTGCAGCTCGCTGAGAGCCATCTGCAGAAATGACGACATCACACCGAACTTCTGGCTCTTCAACGACGACTTCTTCGTCATGCAGAAGGTCGAGGATCTACCGCCGATGGTCGGCGGATCTATATCCGCAAGGATCCAGAGAATAATGGCGGCCCGGGACGGAAAAGAATCGAGCTATTCAGTTCAGCTGAAGAACACAGCACGGATCCTGAAGATCAGAGGCTATGACCGGCTCGACTACGCGCTGCATGTGCCTATGCTTATTGATCGCAAAAAAGGCCTGCAGACTCTGGAGCAATTTCACGGATATCCGATGTTCCGTTCGTTATATGGCAACCATCACAAGATCGGCGGGATCATCACGGACGACGTGAAAATCACAGCCCTGGACATCAGGCCGACAGGCAGGGAGCTCCTGCTGTCTACAAACGACGAGAGCTTCAGAAAGGGTATGGTCGGCGAATATATCCGGACCACGTTTCCGGACAAATGCAAATACGAGCTGTAAAGGGAGATGAAATGACAAGGATCCAACTAAACGGGAAGAACGTGATATTCAGATGCGACAAGCTACGCAGCGAGTGTCCGAGAGAATGCAGAATGCATCCGGACTATGAATGCGGTCATACATCCGATCTCGAACATGCCATATGGGACGGAGAAAAGACTTTCTACCTGTTTGGGGATGCAGCATATTTCGAACAATGACAAAGCGACAATGGAAAAATTTAATCAGGAAGCACACGAAGGAAGCGGGGACATATCGCGAATGCTTCGATGTTGTGATAGAGACCCTTGCCGGCATTATGGAGGCAAGGGATATCGCCGAGAAAAAATGGCGGGATGACGGAGCAGAAACTGTCATTACCTACGTGAACAAAAACGGAGCCAAGAATCTTGTGAAGCATCCAGCGATCGTCATCGTGAACGATCTGAACAGGGATGCCCTGGCATACTGGCGAGATCTGGGACTGACTCCTGCCGGCCTCAAGCGGATCAATGAAGAAGCTTTAGGTGAAGGCAAAAAGGACAGCCCGTCCTTCGCTGAAGTGCTTAAAGATATTGGCGTATGATAAAGGCGAAGGACTACACTCAAACAGCAATCGAATATGCGGACAAGGTGGTAAGCGGCGAAATCATCGCGGGCGATGATATCGTCAATGCCTGCAGGCGCTTCCAGGAGGATATGAAGCGGGATGACCTCGAGCTGAGGCCCAAGGAACCAAATGCGATATGCTCCATCATGGAAGGTCTTTTTGTTCACTCGAAAGGCGAGGACATGGAGGGCCGGCCGCTGATGGGCAAACCGCTTATCCTTCAGCCATGGGAGATATTCTGCGTGGTAAACTGCCATGGATTTTACTATGCCGGCACAGATGAAAGGCGCTTCAAGGAAGCGTTCATCGAAGTGGCCAGGAAGAACGGCAAGACGTCGTTCATCGCAGCCTGGGCCTTCGCCGTCGGGATAGTCCAGAGGCAGTCAGGATCCACGATATACATCGTCGCGAACGCCTTGAAGCAGGCGCTCGAGGCGTTCAACTTCATAAAGTTCACCATAGACTACAGAAAACTGAGCAAAGAATTTAGGATCCTGAACAACAGCTTCAACCATTCGATTGAATACACCTTCAGAGACGGCGACAAGATCGAAGGAACACTACACATAGAGGCTCTGGCTTCGAATCCTGACAGTCAGGATTCATTCAACTGCAACTTCGCCATCGCTGACGAGGTCGCGGCATACAAAAAGCCTGCACAGTACAATAGATTCAAAGAGGCCATGAAGGCCTACAGGAACAAGCTGATGGTCGGCATCACGACAGCTGGCGACAACGCGAACAGCTTCGGATACAGGCGTATAGAATACGCTGCGAAGGTCGCATCCGGAGTCGTGAAGGATGATTCATTTTTCGCGTTCATTGCGAGGGCCGATCAGGACGATAAAGGTAATGTGGACTACACAAATCCTGTCCAGCATCAAAAAGCGAACCTGTCATATGGCGTGACCGTATCTCCGGAAGAGCTGATGCAGGAGGCCAGGCAAGCTGAAAGCGACCCTCAGCAGAGAAAAGACTTCCTGTCCCGGTCGCTGAATATTTACACAACGGCCTTGAGGACATATTTCGACGTCGAAGAATTCAAGAGGAGCGACAGACAATATGCCTGGACGATCGATGAGCTGGCCAAGCTGCCTATCGACTGGTACGGTGGCGCAGACCTGTCGAAGATGCATGACCTGACAGCAGCTGCCCTGTACGGCCAGTATGGAGATGTGGACATAGCCATCACTCATGGCTTCATTCCGGTCACGACGGCGATCAGGAAACAGGAAGAGGACAGCATACCGGTATATCAGTGGGCTGACGAAGGCCAGCTGACCATGTGCAACACGCCGACGGTCAACTACTCCGACATAGTAAACTGGTTTCTCGATATGCGGAAGAAAGGCTTCAAGATCAAGATCGTTGGACAGGACCGCAAATTTGCGGAAGAATTCTTCCTCACGATGAAGAGGAAGAGGTTCAAGATAATAGACCAGCCGCAGTATTTCCATGTAAAGAGCAATGGTTTCAGACACATAGAAAAGGCGGCCAAGGACGGACACTTATACTATTTGCATTCATCTGCGTATGAGTATTGCGTCTCAAATATTCATGGCATCGAGAAGGTCGATGACATGATCCAGTATCAGAAAGTAAGCGAAGAATCGAGGATAGACCTGTTCGATGCCTCGGTTTTTGCTTGCGTACAGATGCTGAAAGACATGAGGCGCAAGAGCAAAGCAGAATCATGGTGGGGCGACGATGAGCAAGAGCAAGAGAACTAAAAAGAAAAACGCACAGAACAGGTCGAACCAGAATCCCGGAATCGCATTTTTTCTGGGCAACATGGACACATACGATCTGATGTGCACCGGATATACAACCTTAGACAAAAACCCGGAGGTCAATACGGCGTGCAGGACCATCGCGAGACTGATATCCAGCATGACGATCAGACTGATGAGCAACACCGACAGCGGAGACGTTCGCGTTGAGAATGAACTGTCCCGGAAGATAGATATCTATCCGAACCAGTACATGACCAGGCGGACGCTTTTTGAATTCGCAACGATGAACATGATCCTGTACGGACAGGGCAATAGCGTGATCAGGGTGCGGACGCAGGAAGGCATGCTTGGAGATCTCGAGCCGATACCGGCAAACAGAGTCTCGTTTCTGCCGAATGGCTATGGCTACAAAATATCGATCGACGGCGTGACATACAACCCGGACGAGCTGATACATTTCGTCGACAATCCGGATCCCGATTATCCGTGGAAGGGCCGTGGCATCCAGGTGCTCGTCAGAGATGTAGCGAACAACCTCAAGCAGGCGCAGAAAACGAAAAACGCCTTCATGACTTCGAAGTATAAACCTTCGGTCATCATCAAGGTAGATGCGCTCGATGAGCAGTTTGCAAGCCCGAAAGGCAGACAGAAGCTGCTCGATGATTATGTGAAGTCGTCTGAAGAGGGCGAGCCTTGGCTTATACCGGCAGATCAGTTCAGTGTCGAGCAGATCAAACCGCTGTCGCTGTCTGATCTGGCCATCTCCGACTCTGTCGAGATAGACAAGAAAACGGTCGCGTCGATCGTCGGCGTTCCTCCGTTTGTACTTGGTGTCGGCGAATATGACGTCGCAGCCTGGAATTCGTTCATACAGAACACAGTAAAGCCTATCGCTCAGACGATGGAGCAGGAGCTGTCGAGGAAGCTGATAATCAATCCGAACTGGTATCTGAAGTTCAATATCCTCAGTCTCATGGATTGGGATCTCAAGACCATCAAGGATGTCTTTGGGGGACTGTCGGATCGCGGATTCATAACCGGAAACGAGGTCAGAGACCGTATCGGCTACGATCCGAAGGAAGGTCTCGACGAGCTCAGAGTGCTTGAGAACTATATTCCGTTCGACATGTCGGCCCTGCAGAAGAAACTGATTCAGGAGGAAGAAGTCTGATGCTTATATGCGAGCTGACCGAGATACGGAAAAAGAAACTGTTCTGCAGCATCACGGGAGCGCCATGCGCATTCCAAAGATACTGCGATATCAAGATGAAGTGGCTTCAGACAGATGGAGCGAAGAGATGCAAAGTGAGGAAAAAACATGGAAAGAGAAACACTGAGGCAGATTCGTAGCGTCGAATCGAAATTCACTACAAGGGACGACGACGGAGCCCTTCACATCGAAGGATACTTCGCCGTATTCAATAGCATTTATCAGATATGGGATGGCATGAGCGAGTCTGTCGCTCCCGGAGCCTTCACTGAGACTCTGGGAGGCGATATACGCGCTCTGATCGACCACGAAACGAGGCTGGTGCTGGGACGCAATACCGCAGGCACGCTGCAGCTTCGCGAAGATTCACACGGACTGTGGGGCGACATTCTGATCAACCCGGACGATCAGGATGCCATGAACCTGTACGCGAGAGTCCAGCGAGGTGACGTCAATCAGTGCAGCTTCGGCTTCGACATCCTCGAAGAGGAAACCGAGTTCCGCGACGATGGATCTGTACACTGGACGATCAAGAAGGTCAAGCTGTATGAAGTGTCTGTTTGTACGTTCCCAGCCTACTCCGAGACGTCGGTGCAGGCGAGAAAAGAAGATCTTGAGGCCATCAGGACCCGCAGGGCGGAAGCCTACCGGGAGGAACTGAGGAGCAAACTCAAAAATGGAGGTAATTAACAATGGCATTAAAGAAACTTATGCTCAGAAAGCTCATCGAGAGCAAGAAGGCAGAGCTTGAAGCGCTCAGAGCCCTCGACGCTGATTTTGAACAGCGCGAAAAGGATCTCGAGGCTTCGATCGAAGAAGTGACCACGCAGGAAGAGCGCGACGCCGTAAACGAAGAAATCGAAAAGTTCGAAGCAGAAAAGGCGGATCACGATCAGAAGGTCACAGATCTTGATGCAGAGGTCAGAGATATGGAGGCTCAGCTCGATGAACTCGAGAAGAAAGACGAAACACCGGCAGCGCCTGTTGCTGATCCGGTACCAGAAGAGAGAAAGGAAATGAGAAAAATGGAGACAAGAAAATTCTTCGGCATGAACGCGCAGGAGCGCGATGCATTCTTCGCGCGCGAGGACGTCAAGGCGTTCCTCGAGACCGTCAGAACCAGCATGAAGGAAAAGAGAGCCCTCAGCAACGCCGGGCTGCTCATTCCTGAAGTAATGCTTCCGCTGATGAGACAGGTAGCTGAGGAGAATTCCAAGCTGATCAACCGCGTTAACAAGATCAGCGTTCCGGGAACAGGCAGACAGGTCGTCGCTGGCAACATCCCGGAAGGCGTATGGACCGAGATGTGCGCGAAGCTCAATGAGCTCGACCTGGGATTCAATGACGTAGAGGTCGACGGCTACAAGGTCGGCGGATTCATTCCTGTCTGCAACGCGACACTTGAGGACAGCGATATCGCACTCGCTACCGAGATCATCACAGCACTCGGCAAGGCCATCGGCATCGCACTCGACAAGGCCATCGTGTACGGCCTCGGCACAAAGATGCCACTCGGATTCGTCACAAGGCTCGCTCAGACCAGCCAGCCTGCAGACTATCCGGCAACGGCCAGAACATGGGTTGACTATCACAGCACCCACATCACCAAGACAAACAAGACAGGAGTAGACCTGTTCAAGTGGATCGTTCAGAGCAGGAAGCTCGTATCCAACAGATACTCGAACGGCGAGCTGACATGGATCATGAACGAGAACACTCACACGGATCTTCTCGCAGAGTCGCTCAGCATCAACGCAGCCGGAGCCGTGGTTGCTGGCTTGAACGACACGATGCCGATCATAGGCGGCGACATCGTCGAGCTGCCGTTCATGGCTGACGGCGACATCGCACTCGGCTACCTCGATACATATCTCCTCGCGGAGAGAGCGGGAGTGGCCATCGCCAGCTCGGAGCATGCACGCTTCCTCGACGATCAGACGGTCTTCAAGGGCACAGCCCGCTATGACGGCCTGCCTGTAATCGCAGAGGCGTTTGCACTCATCAACATCAGCAACACGAACCCGACTACAACAGTCACCTTCGCACCTGACACGGCCAACGAGGAGGACTCCGAATAATCGGGAGACGCCGCAACGCGGCGAGATGTAATAGGAGTAATGAGACATGACAGATACTGATATTCTCAGGGCGCTCAAGACAGATCTCGGGCTCACAACGCAAGCTTACGACGAAAGACTGGGACAGTACATAGTCTCTGCAAGGAAGAACATCAGCATCGAGGGAATTCACCTCGATGCTGATGATATTCACGACTGCAACCTGGTGATCCAGTACGCAGCGTGGCTCTGGCGCAAGAGGATACACGGCGATGGAATGCCGCGCATGCTCCGCTGGGAGCTCAATCAGAGGCTGATACACGAAAGGTTAAGCGAAGAAGACAGCGAAAGCTGACACATGAAGAGGGAAACAGATGGATGACATTATCAGGCTGATGGCCGACGGAGAACCGACATACGACGAGGAACTTAATGAAAAACCGAATATTGCCTACAGGACGGTGTTCTGCAGGATCGAATCCGTCACGAGGTCGGAATTCTATCAGGCCGCTCAGCAGAATCTTCATCCGACTGTGATCTTCGTCCTGTCCAACAGCGTGGAATACAACGGAGAAAAGACGCTCGAATGGACGGACCCGAAAGGCAAGACCCACGTCTACGACATCATAAGGACGTACAATGTTCCGGATAAAGATGAGCTGGAACTGACTGTGGAAGAGAGGATCGGAGAAAATGGCGAAGACAGTGACCATTCAGATGCAGAGTCTTCTTAAAGAAGTCGATAAAGAGGTAAAAGAAGCGGCCGAAGATGCGATTGACGAAAGTTCGAAAGAGACGGCGAAGCTGCTGAGAGAGATTTCTCCGAAACGCAAAGGCAACTATGCGAAAGGCTGGACCGTTAAGAAAGAGGACAAGCTGACCAGAATCGTTCATAACAAGACACACTATAGGCTGACGCACCTGCTCGAAAACGGGCATGTGATAAAGAACCAGTACGGAGAGTATGGACGAGTCGCGGGAAAAAAGCATATCAAGGACGCTGAAGAATGGGCCTCGGATGACGTTGTGGAAAGGATCAACAGAAAACTATGAGCAAGATAGCCCAGGCATTACAGAGCACAGGACTCCCCTGTGCATATTCGCATTTCAAATCCAAGCAGCAGAAGCCGCCGTATATCGTATACATAGGCAGCGGCCAGGACGAGGAAGAAGCGGATAATACCCACTACTGGAAAGAGAACCGGTATCAGGTCGAGTATTACTTCAAAGAAAAAAGCGAAGCAAATGAAGAGGCCATCGAAGCGGCGCTGCTTGAATACGGATTTTTGTATCAGAAAAGCGAAGACAGCTACATCGATGACCAGAAGGTCTTCGTAATCTATTACCAAGTATAAGCGAAAGGGGCAAAACATGAATAAAGTTGAATTTGGTATATGCAAGCTTCACGTAGGGCTGTATACCGTCGATGATGAAGGAAATGTGACCCTTGGCGAACCATATCACCAGAAGGGTGCTATCGGATTCACTCCGGAGCTGGATAACAACAAGTCCAACCTTGATGCTGATAACATCGAATACTGGGCAGAGTATACTGACGGTACATTCGAGGGCGATGTCGAGGTCGCGAAGTTCGACGACGACTTCAAGGTGAAGTTCCTTGGTTACAAGAGGTCGACAAAGGGCGGCATCGGAAAAGTCAAGGGCGCCACGAAGCCACGCGTATATGTCGCATTTGAAGTCACTGGCGACAAAGAGGAAAGAAGAGAGATATTTTACAACTGCGCTTTGGGAGCGATCAAGAGAGGCTACAACACCATCAAATCCGATGGCAAGGAAGTAGACACTGAGGCGATCACTGTGACATGCAGCGGAGACAATGCTTCCGGATTCTACACAAACTCGTTCTACAAGGATGAGGCCGGATACGACGAGGTGTTCACAAGCCCGACGGCACCGGTTGTCGACGACGAAAGCGAATAAGGATGAAGAAGCGGGATCGTATCCCGCTTCTCTTTTTATAGGAGGTTCAAAATGGAAAAAGTAATCAAGATCGGAAACAAAGAGGTCACGCTCAGCAACAATGCGGCGTGGACGATGGAATATAGGGATCAGTTTGGAAAGGACGCCGTGCAGGAACACGTTCCTCTGCTGGCCTCCATCCTGGAAGGGGCCGCATCGGTCGTAGCCGATACGGGCAAGACTGATGGCATCACAATTGCCGATGTACTCGGAGCCGTCGAAGGCAGGGCGATGGATATCCTGATCCCGCTGATGCAGACCGAGTTCATGTCGGTGATCATAAATGTTACATGGGCAATGGCAAAAGCGGCCGACGAGGACATAGCGCCGCCGAAACAGTGGATAAGGCAGTTTGATACGTTCCCAATCGATGTGATCGCGCCAACTGTATACGACATGGCGCTGAAGGGATTTGTGAGCTCAAAAAACTTGAAGAGGCTGAAGGCTCTGAAGGGAACTCTGAAGAACATTCAGCCGTCAACCTCAACACCGTCATCCTCGCAGGACTCGAACGAGGATTGACTATGAACGACATACGCCGAATGACCATCGGGCAGGTTGTTGATTTTGTAATCGACTTCAACAACAGGCAGAAAAGGGCTGAAGCGGAGACGGAAAGAGAAGAGCAGCATGGCAAAAGACGAAAAGCCACGCAGAACGACATCAATTCATTCTTTGGGTAAGAGAATATGGCAGGAAATGTAAAAGGCATAACCATCGAGTTCCGGGGCGAAACCACGAAGCTCGATAAGGCGTTGAAACAAATTAATAACGAGACCAAGGCCATCGACAGAGAGCTCAAGCAGGTTGACCGGGCTCTGAAGTTTAATCCTACGAGCGTGGATCTCTGGAGACAAAAGCAGCAGCTGCTGACCCAGAAGATCAGCGAGACCAAGGAAAAGCTGTCTCTGCTGGAAGCAGAGCAGAAGCGCCTGGATGCGGCCAATGTCGACAAGAACTCTGAGGAATACAGAAAACTTCAGAGAGAGATCATCGAGACTCAGTCGCAGGTAAAACACTTTGAGAGTCAGCTCAGGAAAGTCGGCAACGTGAACCTCAGAGCCACGTCAGAGCAGTTCAAGGAAATCGGCAATAAGCTGACTGCAGCCGGGCAGGCCATGCGAGGCGTTTCGCTGGCCGGAGCTGCCGTCGTGGGCGTTCTTAGCACCATGACATATAAAGCTGCTTCTGCAGCAGATAAACTGAACACGCTGTCGAAAGTCACGGGAGTCAACACGAAAGATCTGCAGAAGTACGCGCTTGTATCTGAGCAGGTCGACGTTTCCGTTACAGCCATTGCAAAGTCACATACGAAGCTCAAAAAGAGCATGCTGTCCGCGCAGGACGGATCCGGATCAATGGCCGAGGCCTTCGGCAAGCTTGGCATAAGCGTAACCAACACGGACGGGACCCTCAGAGATGCAGACACCGTATGGCAGGAAACCATAGCGGCGCTCGGCAAGATGGAAAACGAGACCGAGCGTGATGCAATAGCGATGCAGCTCATGGGCAAGTCGGCCTCCGAGCTCAATCCACTGATTGAGGATGGCGGCGAGACATACAAGAGGGTGGCGGAACTGTTCGAGAAATACAACCTCGAATTGGTCGATCAGGAAACCCTCGACAAAGCCAACGAATTCAAGGACAGCCTCGACGATATCAAGAGCATGGGAACGCTCGCGTTCGAGATGCTCGGAGCCAGGCTCGCCGAATACCTGCTTCCGATCATGGGAAAAGTCGTCGATGCGGTCGGCGGGTTCGTAGGCTGGCTGGCAAATCTGAACCCGAAGGTCCTGGCTGTGGTTGGAGCGATTGCCGGTGTGGTTGCCGTAATCGCACCGCTGCTCCTGGTGATCGGCAAAGTGGCATTCGCTATCAGCTCGATCATGGGCCTGATGGCAACGCTCGGGCTCTCGATAGGAGCTCTGGCGGCCCCGATTGGTATTGTGATAGCGGTCATAATCGCGGTCATAGCAGTGTTCGTGCTGTGGAAGAAGTACGGCGACAAAGCGAAGAAATGGATCGCAGACCTCGGCAAAAGTATTAAAGCCACATTTAACGACATAAAGAAATCCATCACCAAGACCTGGAACGATGTAAAGAGCTTCCTGTCAAAGGTGTGGGACGCCATAAAGATTGCCGCAAAGGTTGCGTGGGAGGCGATTAAAGCTGCCACGATGGGACCGCTGTACATCATGTTCCAGCTCATACGCAGCAACTGGGACAGCATCAAAGCATTCCTGGTCAGCACATGGAACTCGATCAAGTCGACAGCGTCTTCGGTATGGAACTCGATCAAATCAGTCATAACCTCGCCGATACAGAGCCTGGCGTCCTCACTGTCATCGATTTGGGACAGCATAAGATCCACGGCAAGCTCAGCATTCAGCAGTGTGTACTCGACAGCTTCGTCGACGTGGAACTCGATCAAGAACGCCATCATATCGCCACTTAATAGTGCATACAGTACGGCAGCAAGTGTCATGAGGAGACTGAGAAGCCTGTTTCCTGTAAGCATAGGGCGACTCCTGTCGAATATTTCGCTGCCGCACTTCTCACTCAACTGGAGTTCGAAGAGTTTCGGCAAGCTGGGAACCATAAGATATCCGACCGGGCTGCATGTATCCTGGTACGACAAAGGCGGTATATTCACAAACCCAACCATCGTCGGCGTCGGTGAAAAACGTCCTGAGTTTGTCGGTGCCCTGGACGATCTGAGAGAGATAGTCAGAGAGGAAGCCGGCGGATTCGGCGAAGGCGTAGTCATAAACGTGTATCCGTCTGCAGGCATGGATGAGAACGCACTCGCAAGGAAGATAGAACAGAAACTCGTAGAACTTCAGAAACAGAGGCAGAGAGCGTATGGCACTATTTAATTCATTCACATTTGACAACGAAAACAGTCTCGATCACGGAATATACATCACGGGACAGGCTGTATACAACGCTCCTGAACGTGCCGTCGACATGATATCCATTCCCGGCAAAAACGGAGCTATTGCGCTCGACCAGGGCTGCTTTGAGAATATCGAGGTTACGTATCCTGCGGGGGCGTTCGGAGCCTCACAGGAAGAATTCGCTGCAAAGATGCGGGCGTTCAGAAACATACTCGCGTCAAGATACAGCTATGTGAAATTGTTCGATACCTATCATCCAGACGAATACCGCCTGGGACTGTACAAAAGCGGCCTTGAAGTATCGCCTGCGGCCATCAGCAAGGCGGGTGAATTCGACATCACCTTCGACTGCAAACCGCAGCGCTTCCTTTTAAGCGGCGAGGATCCTATCGGGGCATATGAACTTCTTCCTTTGACTGACAATCACAAAGAACCGATTGTCACAGAAACAGACGAAATAATCGAGGTCAAGTCAGCAAGGAAGAAGATCCAGAACCCGACCATGTTCGACTCAAAGCCGCTCATCAAGGTGATAGGTTACGGCACGCTCGCGATCGGAGACAGCACCATAACGATCACAGGCGTAGCAAACCAAGTTATATTCATAGACTGCGAATCTATGGAGATATACAAGAAAGTGGGCGGCGTAATAACACCGGCATCGAGCTTAGTGTCCGTGTCTGGCGCAAACTTTCCTATACTGCCGCCGGGCGAGAGCGGTCTGTCACGCAGCTCAACGATACAGGATTTCAGCATCATACCAAGATGGTGGATCATCTAACAAGTAAAGGAGAAATGTATGGAAATTCACGAACTACCAGACTATAGCGGAAGCTTGGACAATGCGCTCATACCCGCAGACAGCGGCTCTATGACCGGCAAACTGAACGCAGCAGACTTCATTGTGACCATAGACAAAAACACTCTCTATGGCGCGAGATGGGACAGACTGACAAATAAGCTCACAAGACTGGGGGCCGCAAAGGACATAACGACAGACACAACGAATTTTTGTCACAAAGGCAGTATTAACGCCAGCTACAACAACCCGTTCGACTCCATCTATCCGTGGAGTGACATAACGGTGTGCGACGTAAATCTCACGGCATATAATGCTCTTTCATCGGGCGAAAGCGTCAAGTCGTGCATCACGGCTGTATACGGAGATCCTGACTTCACATATGAAGGCAGCGAGACCCTGTTCGTAGGCGTGTACATACCAGAGTTCTGGTATTGGAGCGGAGAGGACGGCGGAAAAGTCACGTTCTATATATCGGACAGAGAGCGCCCGGGCTACAAGTATCACGCCGAAGAGGTCCGTGGTGTCGGCTTTGCCGTAGATGCAGGAAACAGCAAGATCACCGCAGGAGCAGGAATCCCGCTGACCAACATACAGGTGCAGCAGATCCACTCAAGAGCGGTAAGCTCGGGCTTCACGCTCGTAGACATCGACCATCTTGATGCCGTTACGACCCTGTTCATAGTCGAGTATGCGAACATGAACGGACAGGACGCTATCGGCTCAGGCTGCAGTTCGTGCTACAGAGAAAATGCAACAGACGTCATCTCGAACGTGGATAACACCGGCACGGTAACGACCTTCACGGTAACGGATTCCGCACTGGCCACATTGCTGTACAAGGGCACGCAGGTAGACTTCGGCGCATCTGTCGGAGCGACCACATACAAGGCTATAGTGGCGAACGTATCAGCATCCGGTACGACTTACACCGTGACGCTCGATAGGCTGCTCTCGTCCCTGACCGATGGAATGTATATGTCCGTACACGGCTTCGCTTCATGCGAGTTCCCGCTTATCGGGCAGAGCCTCGGCAACATGTCGGGCTACCTCGGCACGAACGAAAAGGCAAATGCCTTCTACAGGGGCATGGTCCTCTGGGGCAACAGATACGCATACACACTCGGCATATACCGTCAGCAGACCACAAATCACCTGTGGATATGTCCGGACGGTGTTGATCCTGATGACTACGATGCTCTTAATACGAGCTATCACAAGGATACGGGCGTCGCGCTGCCTACACTCACGTCGGCTGCATGGCTGACGGTAGGCGGAAATGCACAGAGGATCCCGGGCCTTGCGGCCTTCATGGCAACGGGGACGTCCAGCGGAAGCTCGTCCTCGCCTGTAGGAGATCAGCAGTATGTGCCACTACCTTCCGCGGGCAACACGATCTTGCTCGCTGGCGGGCGCGCTTCCGACGGGTGGGCCTGCGGTCTGTTCGGCGGTGGCTGGAACCTCGTCGCGTCCGCCTCGTGGTGGACCTACGGGGCCGTGCCACTCCTTAAAAACCCTCAATAAGGGGGTCGGAGGGGGAGTATCCCCCTGCATAGCATATTTCAAAAGATAATTACAGGGTTTGTGTCTGCGCCCGGCTGTCGGCTTCGGTTTCTACTTGCTCGCTGGCGGGAACGCTAACAACGAGTGGAACTGCGGTCTGTTCTACGGTAGCTGGAACAACGACGCGTCCAACTCGTGGTGGAACAACGGGGCCGTGCCAATATTCCTCATATCCATACTTAAAGGTATGAGCGGGCACAAATCCTCACCTCTCGGTGAAAATGAAGCAAATTGAGGGTCGGTGAGTAGGTTAAATCTCGAAAGTCGATAAGCGAAAGGAATAGTCTAAATGCCAAAACGCATCGGGTACATATGGAAAGAATTGACGAGTATAGAGCACTGTGAGAAGGCGATTCTATATGCTATCCGCAATAAGAGAAAGACAAAATACCTCATATACGTCAAAAGAAACTACAAGAAATATGCTGTAAGACTGCAGGAGATGCTTCTTAATGGCTGGGAGCCAAAAGAACCGAGACTGAAAACGATAAACGAAGGGACACGAAAGAAGAAGCGTGATCTGATGATACCTTCACTGAACGACCACTTTGTACATACGGCTGTCGCTCTGATACTTCAAAAGCACCTGTCGGGCAGATTCTACTTCTACTCATGCGGCTCACTGCCGAATAGAGGACAGACCTTTGCGACGAAGGCACTTGAGAAGAATCTGCGAAAGAAGAAACCGAAGTATTGCCTGATGGTCGATGTCAGGAAATTCTATCAGAGCGTGAGGAAGAAGCACGTTATGAAATGTCTCAGAAGGTGCTTCAAGGACGAGAGATTTCTTCGCCTGAATGAGCAGATACTGGACCAGATGGATGATCAGCTTGCGATAGGCTTTGCGGTATCTCACTGGTACGGTCAGCTCGTTCTATCGTTCGTGGACAAGGCTGTGAAGATCAGAAACAAATCCTTCATGGTGCGCTTCATGGACAATTACGTTTTCACAGACGGCAGGAAAAGGACACTTCACAAACTGTTCGGGAAGCTCCGCTCGCTGCTACACGGATTTGATCTGGAAGCGAAGTCCGACTGGCAAGTGTTCCCGGTCGCATCAAGGATGGTGGAATTCCTATCGTATAGATACGACCACAACAAGACAATACTTCGCAAAGGCCTGATGTACAGGCTATCGAGATGCTTCAGAAACGCATACAAGAATATCGACGCCCACAAGGCACGAAAGATCATGTCGTACAGAGGCATCCTGAAACATTGTGATAGTTACAACTTCAGAAAGGCGCATATGTATCCGAATGTGTCTATAAAGCTATGCAGGAGGTTAATATCCGATGCTGATAAGAAATGTTTACTACGGAGAGCAGCCTGACAACGTGATCGTGACAGAGCGAGGCGGCAAGGCTGTGATCGAGTTCCCGACGAACGTAAGCGAGATCGAGACGGAAGACGGAGCGCAGTACAAGGCGGAGATAGTCTATTACATCGAGACGAGCGCAACACCGAACCTGAAGGCGAGAGTGGAGGCGGAATTCGATGCGTGGCTGGAACTGGCAAAGGTGCCGGTCTCTCAGCCGGCAACACTTGACGATGTGGTGGAAGCTCTGAACGCACTCACCGAGTTTGTGATAGGAGGCGAATAAAATGCTCACTTTTTGGATAAACCTGACGATCGCAAGAGTAGACAGCGGCATGAGCAGAGAAGAGGCTATTTCCAAAGTCCCGATCAAGTGGCGTGACGAAGTAGAAAGGGCACTCGAAAATGATTCCGATTCTATATGAAAAAACCGAAACAACCTTCACCAGTGAAGGGCTTGGGCGCCTCTCCGATTGCATATCCTGCGTCGCAACGGAAGAGAGAAACGGCATCTATGAGGTCGAATTTCAGTACCCTGTCAACGGAGCGCTTTTCGATGAGATCCAGATCGGACGAATCGTAGCCTGCACGCACGACGAGCAGGGCGATATTCAACCGTTCGACATCTATGCGAAGTCCGAACCGATAAACGGCGTGGTCACGTTCAGAGCGCATCACATCAGCTATCGGCTAAACGAAATCACGGTCAAACCATTCACGGCTGGTTCCTGTGTCGAGGCCCTGTCGAAAATAGACTCGCAGTCCGTCACGACAAATCCGTTCACGTTCTGGACAAATAAGAGCGTGACAGCGACGTTCATGTCAGAAACGCCATGTAAGGCCCGGGCCATGCTCGGAGGTGAGGACAATTCTATCCTCGATGTTTACGGAACAGGGGAGTATGAGTTCGATAAGTTTGACGTGAAGTTCTATCTGCACCGGGGACAGGATACAAACGTATCCATTCGATACGGGAAGAATCTGGTGGACTTCAACAATGATGAGGACGCTTCGGACGTCTACACGGCGATAGTCCCGTACTGGCTCGGAAATGAGACGGTCGGCGAAGAATCTGTGACGGCGCTGGTCACGCTGCCGGAGTGGTTCCTGACGTCAGGGCATACCGTTCCGAGTGGGCGAGAAGTAATAGTGCCGATGGACCTGTCCGGGGAGTTCAGTGAGAAACCGAGCGTATCAGATCTGAGAACGAGAGCACAGAGCAGACTCGCATCCTCGGACGGATGGCTCCCGAACCAGACGGTCACGATCAACTTTGTGCAATTGTGGCAGACAGAGGAGTATAAAGATTATGCTCCACTTCAGAGGCTGAAGCTCTGCGACACTTGCGGAGTGTTTGTCCCGATGTACAACATGAGCCTCCGTGCGAAGGTCATCAAAGTAGTCTATAACGTGCTCCTCGACCGCTACGATTCGATGGATCTCGGAGACAAGCCGACAACGTACGCAGCAGTAATTGAAAAACAATTCGATTCGAAGATCGCCGGCATCGTGCAAGGGTTCCAAGCGATCAAGATAGACATCGAGACCGTGGAACAGGTAGCTGCTGCCGACGCTACACAGAAAGCAAACGCAGCTCAGTCAGCAGCAGAAGCCACGGCAAGCGCAGATGCAACAGCAAAAGCGAACGCAGCAGAAGCAGCCGCGAAAGGATACGCCGACACGGAAATCGCTTCGGCAAAGTCAACGATCGAATCAGAATACGAACAGGCTATTGAAGACGCGACCGAACTGATCCGGGGCGGGACCGGCGGATACATAGTCACGACTGTCAACGCAAACGGCCAGCCGATAGAGCTCCTGATTACGGACAATCTGAATCTAAATCAGGCCGTGAATATTTGGAGGTGGAATCTCGGCGGGCTGGCTCACAGCTCTAACGGATATAACGGTCCGTTTACCGATGTGGCCATCACGCAAGACGGAAAGATCAACGCTTCGATGATAATGACGGGAATCCTGACTGCAAATCTTATAAAAGCGGGAACGATCTCTGATGATTCTGGACTTAACTACTGGAATTTGGAATCAGGCCAATTCGTAACGCAACAAGGCACTGTAGGTGGTTTTACGATATCCTCAACAGACCTCACGTTTGAAGATGCTATGAGAAAATGTGTTTTCGCGAGAAGCGGAGTTTGGGTAGGTGGTACTTTATCTGACATGTCAGGGCGAGATGCCGTGGAAATTTCGCCTTATAAAGTAGGTTTTTACTCCCAAACAGGCACATCATCTTGGGATCTTCCTTCTGTTGCAGATGTTAGTTGGTATTCTCCTTCGCTTCGTGTTAGGTCAACTGATCGGATTGAGCTAAGTGCTAAAAACTACACGTTGTTTTTTATCAATGGCTCATCAAAAATGGTAGTCCGAGAAGACAGAACGCCTTATGTATATATATGGGGGTCTTTCGGATGCAGCGGAACGAAAAGCCGAGTGGTCGAAACACAAAATTATTCCGAACGATTCCTTTATTGTTACGAAACACCGACGCCACTGTTCGGAGACATCGGAGAAGCGGTGCTGGATGAAGAGGGGATTTGTTATGTTGATTTGGATGATATCTTCACTGAGACCATAGCGGACCAAGTCGAATATCAAGTATTTCTGCAAAAAGAAGGTGAGGGGGATTGCTGGATAGCCGGCAAGGGCCCACGGTATTTTATTATACAAGGGACTCCGCATCTTAAAGTTGCATGGGAATTGAAAGCAAAGCAGAAAGACTACAGTAACATTCGCCTCGAACATGAATATGGTCTTGATGAATATTCAGACGAGAGTGTCGAAGAATATAATATTGAAAATTACATAAAAGAACAGGAGGAACTTCTCAATGTCTAACTCAACAATTAAGCAGCTTGCATCATTCGCTGTGCTGAGCGTAAACGGCGGGAGCCGGGTGTCGTACACCTATGATGAGATCGACGCCGAGACGGGTGACGTAATCTCAGCAAACAACAAA
>CACYHM010000001.1 GCA_902774195.1 uncultured Eubacteriales bacterium | reverse complement strand
TATCAAGCGTTAAGTGTCCCTGGGATGGGATGTTGCCCGGGAACGAAAACTTACTGAGTTGCGATTTGATATTGCATCCGCTACTGCAGATCAATAAATAACAGGAGAATTCCCTCCGGAACCGTGATTGCTGCAGGTAAGCGATTTTTGAAAGTGTTGCAATTACTTGATTTCAGGAGGTTTTTTGTATGAAAAAGAACTACTTCACCACCGAAACACTTGTCATTACCGCCTTCATGACGGCACTATCTGTTGTGTTGTCCAAGCTGGTATCGGTCAATATATCGTTTCTGAGGATAGGATTCGGTTTTCTGCCCATAGCCGTACTGGCGATAATGTACGGTCCTGTCGTGGCTGCGATCGGATACGGTCTGGCTGATCTTATAGGGGCTTTTCTGTTTCCTACCGGGACATTCTTTCCGGGTTTCACCGTATCGGCAGTTCTCACCGGCCTTATCTTCGGTTTCGTCCTTTACGGCAGGGAAGTAACAATAATAAGAGCGCTGATCGCATCAGCGCTGGTGTGTCTGTTCGTCAACCTGCTGCTTAACACATACTGGCTGACATTCATTCTGGGCAAAGGCTTCAAGGTGCTGCTGGCATCCAGAGCCGTCAAAGAGATCGTGGCGATACCCGTAATGGCCCTGCTGATAGTTGCAGTCGACAGGTACGTGCTCAGACATGTAAAAGCCGGAACTGTCACAAATTAGTCTATAACTTCATACATTGAGTCCGCGTCCTCCTTGCGAACCGTTTCAGGCATTGCAAGAACGCGGACTTTTAAAATGTTGCTTCCGAAGGTGATCTTGATCTCATCGCCTGTCTTAAGCTCTAGGCCTGGTTTAGCTATCCTTCCGTTCACCTCGACCCTTCCCTTCTCACAGGCGTCTTTCGCTACGGTCCTTCTTTTGATTATTCTTGAATTCTTAAGATACTTATCCAGTCTCATTATCTGTTTTCTTTCATCTTGTTATGCATACGGTAAAAAAAGAGCGGATAGTCCGGCTACCCGCTGCTTTCTGATTTCTCTGATTACTTGTTCACTGCGTCCTTGAGCGACTTTCCCGCCTTGAATACAGGAGCCTTGGAAGCAGGAATGGAGATCACTTTGTCCGGTTTCTGAGGATTTCTGCCTGTCCTTGCTTTTCTCTTTCTGGTTTCGAATGTGCCGAAGCCGATGAGCCTTACGCTGTCGCCCGCTACCAGAGCCTTTTCAATCGTATCGAGAACGGCATCGAGAGCGATCTCTGCGTCTTTTTTCTTGAAGCCGGTCTTGTCTGCAACCTTTGCAACCAATTCTGCTTTATTCATAATCATTCCTCCTATGTAAACGATATCAGAAACTATCGATATTATATGTGCTTTTTTAACGGATTGTCAACATAATAATCCTCTCAAACTGTTGATATTCAGCCATTTTGGAAAATCATCAACGTGCTATTTTCATCCTGACAGCGATCCTGTATATCGTCTCCCCTTTAGGTATCATCACTATCTCTTCTCTGGTTATTGCTCCGGTAAGGAATACCGTTACAAAGTATACCGCAACGGCAATAAGTATCGCCAGCATCGTGGAGAGCGCATTGCTCGAAGTTATTAGGAAGAACAGTTTGTATGACGCAAGAGCGCCTGCGCCCATTATGAGAGCTGCAAAGAGGGGCGTCACGAATATGCTCTTCACATCGAGGCTGACTCCGGCGTATTTGCGAAGCGCCAGGAAGTTAAGCGTGCCTGCGGTAATATAAGCTGTTATCGATCCTATGGCTGCTCCGTTCACGTTCAGTGCAGGTATTCCAACGAGCAGATATGAAACCACCGTCTTTACCACAGCGCCAAGGAAAAGGTTCCAGACAGGCAGCAGCATCTTTCCTATACCCTGCAGACTCGTCGAGAAAGCTCTCATGATCGCAAGCAGAACTATGGTGACAGACAGTATCTGAAGTGTCGGAACCGCAGTCAGAGCTTCATCAGGCTTCCTGAAATAAAGCATAGTGAGAATAGGCTTTGCGAGGACCATGAGTCCGATCATGCATGGATATGTGATCACCATCATGGTCTTGAGTCCGGCCTTGATATGCCCGTCGAGTTCTGCCTTATTTTTGAGAGTAAAAGCAGTGGTCACAGCAGGCATCAGGCTTATGCAGATGGCATCCACGAACACCAGCGGCATACTGACTATAGGATCGGTATACCCTCCCATCAGGCCGTACAGCTTCTTGGCCTGCGTCATATCCCAGCCTGTCGCAAGCAGTCTTCTCATAACTATTGCCGCATCGATGTTGAACATTATAGGCATGATAGAAGAACCTATCGTGATAGGCACTACAAAGATCAGGAGCTCCTTCAGCCTTTGCTTGTCGGTCTCTTTTCTAAGTATCGAATCCTTTGTGAGCTTTTTACGTCTGCCTCTGTCGCTCCTGTATATGAACAGCATCACGATCAGAGCAACAAGCACTCCGGCAGAAGCTCCGAATGTCGCGCCCGCAGCGGCCTTTTCAAGGCTGGTTTTGTAGAAGATATACGCAAGCGAAAGGCCTGCCGCCACTCTTGCCATCTGCTCGATGACCTCGGTAACAGCAGTCGGCTTCATCTCCTGCCTGCCCTGGTAATATCCTCTCATCGATGCAAGGAACGGGGTGAGAAGAAGAGCAAAAGACACCGCCCGCATGGATGCCTCGGCTCCCGGATTCTTGTAAAACCTTGCGATAGCTCCGGCGCCGGCAAACATTATGGCAAATGCGATGATGCCGAGGACCGCTGACACCTTCAGCGCGAGCTTGTAGGATTTATGGGCATTGATATAGTCCCCTCGGGCTATCCTTTCAGAGACCATCCTGGATATGGCCACAGGAAAGCCGGCTGTTGCCACAGTGTACAACAGCTGATAGACCGGATATGCCGCGCTGTAGTAAGACTGGCCCTCTGCACCGATCATGTTCGTCAGGGGTATCCTGAAGATCGCGCCGAAGACTTTGCTCACTATTCCCGCTATCGCCAGTATAGTTGCTCCCTTGAGAAGAGTCGCGGACGTTGTCTGGGATATCCCTGCGGCTTCCTTTTCACTTATTCTGATGTCATCTCCTTTGTCGCTGTGCATCAGTATCTGTTGCTTCAGAGTTGTTTAATGATCTCCTGCTTTGCCTTGTTGGCTTCAAAAACAGTCTTTTCTATATCTATAGTCGTATACTCTCCGTCTTTGTACAGCACTCTGCCGCTCCGTCTTTGTACAGCACTCTGCCGTCGCACATCGTGAGACAGACATCCTTGCCGTCTGCAGAATAGATAAGCGCATTTGCCATGTCTTCACAAGGCTGCATATTAGGCCCGCTTGCATCGACGACTATAAGGTCTGCCTTGAAGCCTTCCTTTACAAGTCCGCAGTCCTTCCTGCCCTGTGAGAGGGCTCCGGCTCTTGTTGCGCTCCTCAGTACCTGCTGAGGAGTCATCACTGCAGGGTCCATCGTCTTCACCTTTCCGGTGAGAGCAAAGAGTTTTATCTCCTCAAAGAAGTTAAGGCTGTTGTTGCTTGCCACACTGTCCGTGCCGATCGCAACGTTTATACCTTTATCGTACATGAGAGGCACGTTTGCCATGCCGCTCGAGAGCTTCATGTTGCTCACCGGATTGCTGGCGACCGTAACGCCCTTGTCTTTGAATATATCAAGATCGCTCTCAGTGACCCAGACGCAGTGCGCAGCCGTGCACGGCTGATCAAACATGCCTGATTCAAGGAACACCTCGGCAGGAGTCTTTCCGTGTCTCTTTATGCATTCCTCGTGCTCGAATCTGGTCTCTGAAAGGTGGACGTGAGTATTTACATCGAATTCCTTCGCTGTATCGGCTATTGCCTTCAGAGTCGGAAGATCGTTCGTGTACTCTGCATGAGCTGAGGCATCCACGAGTATGCGACCCTCCTCCATACCGTAGTACATCCTGATGGCCTCGACCATCTCCTTGAATGATACACTGTCTTTCGGCGGGGTTCCTGAGTTGACGACAGAGCGGCAGATATTGGTCTTGGCGCCGGAAGTGACGATCGCTTTCATCATATCATCGATATGGAAATACATGTCCGTCGTGGACACTATGCCGAACCTTACGGATTCAGCCATGGTGAGCATCGTCGCCCAGTATACCGCATCGCTGTACAGTTTGTCCTCGAAAGGAAATATCTTTTCCTCCAGCCATCTCTGAAGCGGAAGATTCTCTCCGATGCCTCTCAGAAGGCTCATCGGCGAGTGGCCGTGCGCGTTGTAGAACGCAGGCATCAGCACCTTGCCTTTACCGTCGTATGTCTCAAAGAAAGCTTCCTCATCTTCAGGAGGCTTGCTGTCGATATACACGATGCTGTGGCAGTTCGTGCCGACATACATGTTTTCACGGTATTCGAAGTTTTCGTCTATTATCCCAATGTTTTTGAAAAGCATATCCTTACTCCTTTCGGGTTACATACACGGATGATTATACGTTATTGATGTGTTCTTGTGAATAAACATAAACAGAGTTTCAATTAACTGAAGTCAGTTTCCCGAGCTGCTTTCCATCATCGCAGCTTCTCTTTTGACGTCGCTCAGATAGCGCATCAGCCCCAGAAGCTTCTCCGTATCTATGGTCTTTCCCGTACGCACCTGTATCATAAGTCCTCAACTTTATCTGTATCCATTTTTCATTTCTGCTGATATTGACGGCTCCGAGATAACCGGCGTGCGCTCTGATCTCTGCTATCCTTATGAGTTCGAGAGCTTCTGCAGGTATGTCGCCGTACCTGTCCGTGAGCTCATCGATCACATCCATGGCATCGTCGGAGTCATTTACGGATGCTATCCTTCTGTACGCATCGAGCCTCAGCGATTCATCCGTGATGTAGTCTGCAGGTATTGAAGCGTTCACCGCAAGGTCGATGTTTATCTCGGATCTTTCCTCTCCGGTGTCCTCTCCCTTCAGCTGCCTCACCGCCCTGTCTATCTCTTTGCAGTAAAGCTCATATCCTATGCTTTCAATATGTCCGCTCTGTGCTTCTCCGAGCATGTTGCCGGCGCCTCTGAGCTCCAGGTCTCTCATCGCCAGTCTGAAACCGGCTCCGAACTCGGTGAACTCTCTTATGGCAGCAAGCCTCTTTCTGGCTATGTCGGTAAGGACCTTATCCGGCTGATACATAAGATATGCGTAAGCCAGCCGGCTCGACCTTCCGACTCTGCCTCTCAGCTGATAGAGCTGCGCCAGACCGAACCTGTCCGCGTTCAGTATGATCATCGTGTTTGCATTAGGTATGTCAATGCCGTTTTCGATAATAGTCGTAGCGACAAGGATGTCTATCCTTCCCTCGATGAAATCCAGCATCGTGTTTTCAAGAGCATCCTCGTTCATCCTGCCGTGGCCTATGCCCACGACAGCGTCCGGCACGAGCCGTCTGATCGTTTCAGCGACCTGATGTATGCCGGTGATCCTGTTGTTGACGACGAATACCTGGCCGCCCCGCGCAAGTTCGCGGACTATAGCATTCCTGAGCATCTCCTCGTCATATGCCGTCACGTAAGTATGCACCGGAAGCCTGTCGCCCGGCGGCTCGTCTATGATGCTTATATCCTTTATCCCGGTCAGCGACATGTTCAGCGTTCGCGGGATAGGAGTCGCCGAAAGCGTCAGCACATCCACGCTGCTTTTGAGTTCCTTGATCTTCTCTTTATGCCTTACGCCAAAACGCTGTTCTTCATCTATTACAAGAAGTCCAAGATCGTTGAATTTGACGTCCTCCGAAAGCAGTCTGTGTGTTCCTATCGCAAGATCGACACTGCCGTTCTTTATCCCTTTTACCGTCTTTGTCTGAGCGGCTTTCGAATGATAATGCTGGTTGACAAGAAGCGTCGTAGGAGCCAGAAGCGCAGCCTGTCTGCCTTCGGAAACGCACTTGAATATCGCGCGTGCCGCGACTTCTGTTTTTCCGTATCCGACATCTCCGCAAAGAAGCCTGTCCATCGGGAGGGCTTTCATCATGTCTTCTTTTATCTCTTCGGCGGCTCTGAGCTGGTCATCTGTCTCAGTATACGGGAACGCTTCTTCGAACTCTGTCTGCCATACAGTGTCTTCCCCGAAAGCATAACCGCCTTCTGCCTGTCTCTTTGCATAGAGCTTCACAAGGTCCTCGGCGATCTCCATAATCGCTTTTTTTGCCCTCTCTCTGGTCCTCTTCCAGCTGCCTCCTGACAGTTTCGAAAGATGCGGGGCATTGCCCGAATTGCCTATGTATTTCTGTATCACGTCGAGCTGCTCGGTAGGGATGTAGAGCATATCCGAACCGGCATAGCGTATCACAAGATAATCCCTTGTCATCCCGTCCGCCGTTACAGGCTTTATTCCCTCGAACCTGCCTACACCGTGCGCTTCATGGACGATGTAGTCTCCCTGATGCAGATCCGAGAACTGTATGCTGTCTCTGGAGCTCTTTCTTTTGCTCTTTCGGCGCGGCGTCTTTGCAGTCCCGGTGAATATATCGCTTCCTGCGATGAAGCATATCTTCTCGTCTTCCATCACAAAACCGGACGACAGCGTCCCTGTCCTGTAGGATATGTCTCCGTTTACTTCCGCGATGTCGAGATACTCTCTGACCCTGTCGTTTCTCTCACTGCCGCCTGCCGCTATGATCACGCGGCAGCCCTTCGCAAGAAGTCCCGAGACCTCGGACGCAAAAAGTTCTATATGGCCGTTGAACGGAGCGATCTGTCTGCTCCTGACGTTTTCTATGTCATCGCATTTCTCAAGACCGGGTACCGACTCCGGATAAGGGGTGTATATCTCCAGCTTACGCGGTGCCGTCCGTCCGTACGCTCCTTCATATACACTGAACAGCACCTCGGGGCTCACCTGTTCCGAAAGGCTGTCGGTGACCCTGGCCGGATCGACCACAGCTGTAACTCCGCCCTTCACGTGATCCCACAGCCTGTGCTTTTCTACATCGAAGTATTCGATTAGATCGGCATATATCTGAGGGCTGCCTCCCTGACCTTCGAAAACATCCCGGATCCTGCCTCTGTGGCTCTCGACGAGATCCACCCTTCCGTCCTTAACATCGGGATGGGCATGCTCTTTTCTGTAGCGGCGTATCATGCGGTCGTATTCCCTCATGACGGCTGCAAGCGCTTTCTCTTTCTCTTCGTTGTCAGGTATGAACTCCGCAGCCGGTACGATCGTTATCTCATCCATACTGCCCGTAGATCTCTGTGTACCGGTGTCGAAAGCCCTTATGGAATCCACTTCATCGTCGAAGAATTCGATCCTCACCGCGTCATCCATAGAAGGTATGAATACGTCGAGTATACCTCCCCGGGATGTGAATTCTCCCGGGGATTCAGTGACCGGCGCAGCGGTATATCCGGCATCGGCGAGCCGCTTTCTCAGTTCCTGAGGATCGGTCCTCTCTCCCGTCCTTATCTTTATAAAGGATGAGAGGAACCTCTCAGGAGAAACAGTTGCCCTGACAGCTGAACTTACAGGAGCTATCACCATCACAAGACCTTTGCCGGTCGAAGCATCCGCTCCGGGATCAGAGGTCCCTGCAAGCGCGCTGACAGCCTTTATCCTCTGGACAAGGGAGCTTCTGTCTCTTGCCTCGTAGAGTATATGCATATCTTCCTCTTCGGGAAGTATGACGGGCTCAAGTTCCGGCAAATAAAAAACGAGGTCATCGGCCAGGCGGGACGCCTCCTGCCCGGATGAGACCACTGCAAGCATTTTTCTGTTCTCACTGAGGCAGCGTGCCAGCATGTATGCCGTCCTGCTGCCGCTGACTCCTGTATGGATCCTTATCATGACACGTGATTATGTTTGTTCATGGCATTATCGACGCCGATGCCTATGATGTCCTTAACGGCTTCCGCAGCCTCCGAAGCGGCCTCATCGAGTATCTTCTGTTCGGCCTTCGGCACCTTGCCGATGACTCTGTCGACGAGATCCTCTCCGTCCTTTGCACCGCCCACTCCTATCCTGATCCTTACAAAATCTCTGGTGCCAAGCTGTTCCACTACTGACTTCATCCCGTTGTGGGTGCCCGGCCCGCCTGCTTTTCTTATCCTTATGGAACCTGCAGGCAGATCTATGTCGTCATATATCACTATCAGGTTCTGCGGCGGCACGTCGAAATACATGGCGGCTTCTCTCACCGCCTGCCCGCTTCTGTTCATGTAGGTCTGCGGTTTTACCAGAACGACCTTTTTGCCGGCTATCCTGCCCCTTCCGATAAGGGCATGGAATTTGTTCCTGCTTACATCTATGCCCTCATCAGAAGAAAGCACATCTATGGTTCGAAACCCCATATTGTGCCTTGTGTTCTCGTATTCTTTGCCGGGATTGCCGAGACCTGCTATCACGTAGGTATCTCCGGCAGATCCCGGCCCGCTTTTAATTCTTCTGAACAGACCCATTGACTGTATGTATTCCTACTGGTTGAACATCACCGAGATCGGCTTGTTCGAGTATACTCTGGAGATCGTCTCGGCGAATATATGACCCGTCGAAAGGACAGTGATCTTCTTGAGTTTCTTTTCTTCAGGGATAGGGATAGTGTTGAGCAGCACCATCTCTTTGATAGGGCTTGCCTCGATCCGCTCCACGGCAGGACCGGACAGGACCGCGTGTGTTGCACACGCATATACGTTTTTTGCTCCGAGATCCTTCAGGGCCTTAGCTGCATTGCAGATAGTGCCGGCCGTATCTATCATGTCGTCGAGTATGACGCAGTTTTTGCCCTCGACCTCGCCGATGATGTTCATGATCTCGCTCTTGTTAGGTTCCGGGCGCCTCTTATCTATGATGGCGATAGGCACATTGAAAGGTTTGGCCATGTTGCGCGCTCTTGTTACCGATCCGTGGTCCGGAGATACGATGACGAGGTCTTCAAGGTCTTTGAGCTTGAAGTAGTCAGTCAGCATCGGCTGTCCGAGCATGTGATCCACCGGAATATCGAAGAAGCCCTGTTCCTGCGCGGCATGGAGGTCCATCGTGATCACCCTGCCTACGCCGGCTGCGGTGATCATATTGGCTATAAGCTTGGATGTGATCGGATCCCTTGCTTTTGCCTTGCGGTCCTGCCTTGCATATCCGAAGTACGGTATAACTGCAGTCACGCTTTTTGCAGATGCTCTTCTCAGAGCATCTGACATGATAAGAAGTTCCATGATATTGTCATTGACAGGTCCGCATGTCGACTGGATTATAAAGCAGTCCTTGCCCCTTACGGACTCCCATATGCTGACGCTGATCTCCCCGTCGCTGAATTTGGTGACAGTTGATTTGCTCAGTTCCACACCCATATGCTCTGCGATCTCCTGTGCAAGCTCCGGATGAGAGTTGCAGGCGAAAAGCCTGAGATTCGCAAATGCGTCGTTTTTGGTGTCGTGTATCATGGTTCGATCTCTCCCTTCATGTGCATCATCAGTTACTGTTCTTCATTATCAAGCAGCATGTCACCGACCTTGTATACGTCTCCTGCTCCCATCGTCATCACTATGTCATCCTTGCCCGCGAATTTACTGATGTATTTGACGATGTCTTCAAAGTCTTTGACATAATATACCGGCTTTTCCGGATGTTTTAGTTTCATAGCGTTCATCAGTTTGTATGAAGAGATGTTGTAGACGTCCTTTTCGCGTGCTGCATAGATGTCTGTAAGTATCACGACATCCGTGTCGTCGAACGCGTCGACGAATTCATCGAAAAGCGCCTTTGTCCTTGTGTATGTATGAGGCTGGAATATGACCCAGAGCTTGTTGTGCTTCACATTGCGTGCCGCAGCCAGAGTCGCTTTGATCTCTGTAGGATGATGCGCGTAATCGTCAATGACCTTTACGCCCTTTTCCGTGGTGCCGTTGAAGTCGAACCTTCTGTTGGCTCCGGTGTACTCCTTGAGAGTCTGCACTATGACAGGAACATCCACCCCGAGATACGATGCAGTGACGAACGCCGCCATGGCGTTCAGGACATTGTGCTCGCCCGGCACGGAAAGCTCTATCGATGTGATGGTGTTTCCGTTGTGGCATATGTCGAATACCGGGTATCCGTTTTCATTGAAGACTATGTTCTCGGCATAGAAATCGTTGCTTTCACTGTATCCGTAGGTGATCTTGTTTGTGTGTCCCTTCAGTATGCTCCTTACGAACGGATTGTCGCCGAAAGCGATTATGATGCCGTGCGGCGGGATCTGCTCGACGAAGGCGCTGAATGACTTCACGATATGATCCATGTCCTTGAAGTAGTCAAGGTGATCGGAATCGATGTTGAGTATGACACCGATGCTCGGTCTGAGCTGGAGAAAACTGTCCATGTACTCGCATGCCTCGGTAACGAAGTATTCGGTATTCCCTATCTCTACGTTTCCGTTGATCTGAGGCAGATTGCCTCCGACGAGTATAGTAGGTTTATAGTCCGTGTTGCGGAGTATAAGAGATGTCATGGAAGTTACCGTCGTCTTGCCGTGTGTGCCGCAAATGGCAACGGAATGCTCGTAGTCTCCCATGATCATGCCGAGGACCTCTGCCCTTGAAAACATCGGTATCCCGAGTTCTCTGGCTCTGATGACCTCCGGATTCTCGTCCGAGACGGCAGCCGAATAGACGATAGCATCGACTCCCTCTACGTTTTCAGGTTCATGCTTTGTATAGACTTTTATCCCCTGACATTCAAGATGCCTGGTAACCTTGGAAGGATTGATGTCAGTACCGCTTACGATATGGCCTCTGTCGGCCAGAATCTCGGCAACTGCAGACAGACCTATTCCTCCGATCCCCAGGCAGTGTATACGTTTATAATTGCTGAAATCCATATGATTGCTTTACCCCTGATGCGTCAAGCTTTTTTATTGTTTTCAGGCTTTATGCCTGCTCTGATTATATTAGATAAGAGGTCCGGATTCAACAAAACTGTTGTCGTTTGCCTCATTTTGTACAATCCGGAAAGATCTGCACGATATAGTTATTTTCTATAACTAAAATCATATATATTAATTGACGCATACGATATCATTATACGCGGAGGTAATGATCAGAATGGAACGAATATATCTTGATAACGGCGCGACTTCATTCCCGAAGCCAAAGGAGGTAGCTGACGCCGTATACGAATATATGACAAGTGTCGGCACGAATATCAACCGCGGCGGCTACCAGGTCGCATACGATCTTGAAGGCACGGTATTCGAGACGCGCGAGATGCTTGCAGAGATGTTCGGTGGCTCAGACTGTAAAAACGTGGTCTTCACAAAGAACATAACCGAATCACTTAATGTGGTACTCAAAGGTTTTCTTAAACCGGGAGATCATGTGCTCTGTTCATCGATGGAGCATAACGCGGTCATGCGTCCTCTCGTCCAGCTCGAAAAAAAAGGCATTCAGTTTGACAGGATACCGGGAAAGCAGACGGGCGAGCTTGAGCTCGAAAAAGTCGAAAGCATGATAAAGCCGAATACTGCCGCCATAGTAATGACACATGCGAGCAATCTGGTAGGCACTCTGAACCCGATCAGGGAAGTCGGAAAGATCTGCAGTAAGCACGGTCTCAAATTCATCGTCGATTCTGCTCAGTCCGCCGGGGTGATACCGGTCGACATGAAAGAGATGCACATAGACGCACTGTGCTTCACGGGGCACAAATCTCTGCTCGGGCCTCAGGGCATAGGCGGCTTCATTCTCGACGAAGGGATGATCCCTCTGATCGACCCCCTCCTTTCGGGAGGTACCGGCTCCATCAGCCACACCGAAGAGATCCCTGACTTCATGCCTGACAGATTCGAGCCCGGAACCATGAACATCCCTGGTATAGTCGGGCTTCACGCATCGCTCAAATGGATAAAAGAAAAAGGGCTCGCCGCCATAGCGGAGCACGAGCTGGGACTTACGAAGAGATTCCTTGACGGCATCGCACCTCTCGAAGATGCCGGCAAACTCAGGATAGTCGGTCTAAAAGGCATTGAAGGCCGCACGGGAGTAGTATCTGTACAGACCCTCGATGTCGACTGCGCGGATGCGGCGTTCAGACTGGACTTCGAATACGGCATCATGACCAGGGTCGGCCTGCACTGCGCGCCGAATGCCCACAAGACGCTCGGGACCTTCCCAACCGGCACCATCCGCTTCAGCTTCGGTAATTTCAATACTGAAGACGAAGTCGATACCGCCGTCAGAGCGCTTGCGGAAATCTGCGGATAGAATAAGAGCGCGTCCCATCTCATCCATGAGTACGCGCTCTTTTTTGTATGCAGATCGAGGAATATCAGCAGCTGATACGCATTTTTATTCTGACATTTCCTTCTTCTCTTCTTTTTCGCGTTCTTTAGCGGCGATATCATTATTATCCATTTCGCCCCTGTATACCACAAAAGTATCGTACAGATATTCCAGTGACAGATTAAGCGCCATGTTTATGCCAGTGACCAGATATTCGTTCCAATGCAGAGTCTCTGCCAGATAGTTGCCGAGGATCGTTGTTGCCGGAGTGAACACCAGATAGAACGCGAAAATCATCGCCATGGCCCGCGGGACGTTCTTAGTCGACATGAATGTGTAGCGTCTGTTGATGGTGAAGCACCATACCACGGACGCCACGAGAGCGATAAGGTAGCACGGCCAGTATTTCATGTCCGTGAGCTCGTTCAGCAATGTGAAAACACCTATCTCGACAATGCCTGCAGACGCGGAGACAAGCACAAACTTTATCGCTCTGAAGATCTCTTTTCTGTTCTCTTTAGCATTTGTTTCTTCCATCGTTCAGTGCTTCCTCTTAATCATCGATCAGTCCGGAATACTTTGTCAGGTATATGTATCTCTGCAGCCTCGCATCCAGTGCGCTCATAGGTCTCGCTTTTCTGACATAGCATGCGGCCGCGCAGTTCTTGGAGCATATCTCAGCTGCTGCCTCTGCGTCGCTTTCGGTCTTTCCGACGCATACCGCTCCTACGCCTTTTACGAGCACGGCGTTCCTGCCTATTGCGGAGTTCAGCGCCGGCTGCTGACCGCCCATCCTGTCGAGCGCTCCTGTCATAGGGATCCTGCCGGAAAAGCTCCTGGCCGTCTGTCCTGTCGAATATCCCAGCAGAGTTCTTTCAGCTGTCCATTCATCACATTCGACGACCTGGATGTCCGGACCTATGATCTGAGCGAAATCATCTATGTAGGATCCGACTTTCATACCTGCCTTGCAGCATTCCATGACGAACGGATCATCAGCTATCTTTACATAAGGCATGGCCTTTATATCGATCTTGCCGGTATCGAAATCGGTTTGTTTCACTGCATCATAGCTCGGGACTCTCGCTTCGACAAGAGCTCTGCATTTTTCTTCGAGCCCGTCTGCAAGAGCAAAAGCCTCATCAGGACCGCCGGCAAGAATGAGTGCGCCGTGTCTTGCCATCAGGAATGTATTTGTATCCGGATGCGCTGTGATGCATGCTTTCATATTCTTTCTGAGTTTGTACGTGCCCGGCAGTCCGTAAGCGGCGCATGGCGCGAAATGCCTTCCCTTGCACTCAGCGGCGACAGCCGATGCGTAATACTGGTGAGTATGTACGATAAAACTGACATCGCTTCTGAGAGAATACGCATCTGCATGGACACCTCTTTCGCTGCTCGGTTTTATGCCGCCTTCATACGAGCCGTCGGTATTCACGACAACAAGATCGTTTTCTGTAAGGGTTTCGTACGCTTTTCCGCTCGGCGTTATCACAAAGCTGTCATCACTGATCCTGGCGCTTATGTTGCCCCAGGTGCGTGCGACCAGCTTATCTTCAAGAAGTCTGTGTCCGGCTTCTATAACCAGTTTTCTGGCTTCTGATTCTGTGTAATACATTGTTTTTCTCCATGTCACGCTGTTGTTTGGTCAATAACTGAATATCAGTCAAGAAGTCCGCAGTTTTCAAACACCCTGTCGAACCTTGAGAGCACATCATCTATCATTTCATCCGTGTAGGCTGCACTCGTATAGAGCCTTGAGCCTGCAAGGGTCACTATCCCTTCTGCCATATATGCCGCACCGATGTGCTCCATCTCCCTTTGTCTGCGTCCGGTCTCCTTCAGCACCGTCGGTAATTCCCAAGGCCTGCTCCAGTCGATGGCATACTGCATCGTTCCTACGCTGTCCAGGTGGCATACCGACCCCTGGTTGAATGCCACGAACGGCAGATCATGCTTTTTGATCAGTTCCTGTAGTCCTTTGGTCAGCCTGTCACCCATGCGCCCGGCGGTCTCACATGCATTGCGCTTTTCGATCTCGCAGATCGCCGTATAACCCGCCACACAGGATATAGGAGTCGCAGCAAGTGTGCCGCCGCAAAGTGCTTTCTTTATCTTCTTCCCGGACGAATCGAGTCCCGCACCGAGATGCGCCATACAGTCTTCGTGACCTCCGATGCCGCCGGCGCCGGGATATCCTCCGGCTATTACCTTTCCGAATATCGTAAGATCAGGGTCTATTCCGAAATATCCCTGTGCTCCTCCGAGTCCGATCCTGAATCCCGTCACGACCTCATCGCAGACAAGGAGTGCACCATACTGATGAGCGAGTCTCTCGCATCCTCTGACAAAAGCCTTCGTGACAGGTCTGGTCCCGCTTTCAGGCCCTATCGGCTCGATGAATACAGCCGCCGTACCGCCTTCGCGCCGGCAGATTTTGAGCTTGCGCTCCAGATCCTCAAGATCTCCAGGAAAGAATGTGTGAGTATGCAGATGCACATATCCCGGCAGGCCTTTAGATTGTATACCCTTCGTACCAGGTATCCTTATGCCGTATGCGAGCTGATCGCTCCATCCATGATACGCCCCGCCCATCTTGATTATGTTTCTATGTCCTGTCTTGAGCCTTGCTACCCTGGCCGCTACCATGCATGCCTCTGTACCCGATCCGAGCATCCTGAACTTGTCAACGCTTGGCACGCACTCGCTTATCTTCTTTGCCAGCTTCAGCTCGTACTCGTGGAATAGTCCTGTTGACGGGCCGCATTCATTTATTATATCGATGACTGCCTGTTTTACGACCGGATCGTTGCTGCCGATAATCGTAGGTCCGCCGGCCTGCAGCAGGTCGTAATATCTGTTGCCGTCCACATCATAAAAGTAAGCCCCCTCGGCTTTGGACATGGCAAGCGGGAACGGGTAATTGAAGGCCAGATTATGCTGGACACCTCCCGGGATATACCCTTTGGCTTCTTCGGTCAAAGCCTTTGATCCGGCGCACTTTGCTTCAAAATAGTCTTTTTCGTATCCGGCCAGTGCCTCCGGCTTTACGCCGTACACAGGCCCTCTCTTGAGTTCTTCGAGCTGTCTGTTGACCTCATCTGCATCAAGATATTCGTCTATCGCCCATCCGTCATATGCCATTTCAGATTTCTCCTTTTAGGTCCTTATTACACGTTGATTTGATAATACCACTTTTTGCAAGTAAAAACTCCGGTCAACGCCGGAGTTTTTTGTTTTATGAAAATTATTCTGAACGGTCTTCAGACTAGATGAGTGTTCCCATGTGCTTGAGCGTTCTGCAAAGCTGGCTCACATAGCTCATCTCGTTGTCGTACCAAGCCACTACTCTGACCTCGAAGATGTGCGTTCCGCACTGCTGAGCGAGCGTCTGTGTCGCATCGAAGAGCGAGCCGTAGCTCATTCCGATAACATCGCTTGAAACGATCTCTTCTTCTGTGTATCCGTACGACTCGGAAACAGCGTTCTTCATCGCTTCGTTGATTCCTTCAACGGATACTGTATCTGTCATGTCCTTGAGTGTAGCGTCAAGGATAGTGATGGATCCTGATGGAACAGGTACTCTCTGAGCGGAGCCGATCAGCTTGCCGGCGAGTTCAGGAATGACCAGTCCGATGGCCTTTGCAGCACCCGTGCTGTTAGGAACGATGTTGATGGCGCCGGCTCTGGCTCTTCTGAGATCTCCCTTCTTGTGAGGTCCGTCGAGGATCATCTGGTCGCCTGTATAAGCGTGGATCGTAGTCATGAATCCTGTCCTGAGTTCTCTGTACTCGGCAAGAGCCTTAGCCATTGGAGCGAGGCAGTTTGTCGTGCAGGAAGCTCCGGATACGATCTTGTCCTCTTTAGTGAGTGTCTCGTGGTTGGTTCCGTAAACGATGGTCGGCAGGTCGTTGCCCGCAGGTGCCGAGATAAGGACCTTCTTGGCGCCGGCGTCGATATGAGCCTGCGATTTTTCTTTCGATGTATAGAAGCCTGTGCACTCGAGAACGACGTCGATGTCGAGCTCTCCCCAAGGGAGCTTGCTTGCGTCTGCCTCAGCATAGACCGGGAATTTCTTTCCGTCTACGATGATGCCGTCTTCAGCCTCTTCCACTACAGCATCGAATCTCTTCTGAACGCTGTCATTTCTGAGAAGATATGCCAGCATATGAGGGCTTGTAAGGTCGTTGATAGCAACGATCTCGATATCCTTCTCTCTGTAGAGCTTTCTGAATGACAGTCTTCCGATACGTCCGAATCCATTGATTGCTACTCTCATTATTGTTCTCCTTCCGTGTATTTATAAATACGGTTTATTCTCTTTGATTTACATGCGTTTAGTATATCATCACGCACAGAAATATCAAGCAAAAGCTTCTGAACATATGCTTAAGTGTATGCGCTCACTCGCTGAGATCGCTTCTTATCACCTTGCCTATGTTCCATACGTAAGCAGCCTTTTTTGCCGCCTCTTTCCTTTCTTCATCATTTCCGTACTCGAATTCACCTGTCTGCGAACCGCAGTCCATACATGTAACGGTCCAGCACCAGCCGCTTCCGTCATCCAGAAGCCCGGCTCCTCCGCAGTATGGGCATCCCTGAAGTTCGATCTCGTCATATATATCCATTTTGAGTCCTCCGTCTGTCGCTTACCTTGATATAGTGCCTCCGCCCATCACTCTCATCTCACTGTCGTAGAATACCGCGGCCTGACCTGGCGCCGGCGCTTTTACTGTCTCCGCAAAGCTTATCCTTGCCTCATCGGCCCCGGTCCTTTCGATGACGGCCGGTGCTGCCGGATGATGATACCTTATCTTTACGAGAGCTTCAACACTGTCTCCGGGCCTGATGTCATCAATGGACATGAAGCATAGTCCCCTGACAGTTATTTCCTTCACACTGACTGAATCTATATCACCGAGTATGACTGCATTGCGCGCGGGATCTATCTCTTTCACATATACCGGGCGGCCCAGTGCGACTCCAAGCCCCTTCCTCTGTCCTACAGTATAGTTGATTATTCCCCTGTGCCTTCCGACGATATTGCCTTCGGTATCCAGAAAATCCCCCGGCGGCGGAAGCTTGCCGTCATAATGCGAGCTGATATATTCAGCATAGCCTCCGTCGAGCACAAAGCATATCTCCTGCGAATCACGCTTGCCCGCCACATCGAGTCCGGCCTCTGCAGCGATGAGCCTTACTTCTTCCTTTGAAAGCTCTGCAAGCGGCATGAGAGTGCGCTTCAGCTGATCCTGTGTCAGCATATAGAGCATGTACGTCTGGTCTTTGGCTGTTTCTGAAGCCTGTCTTACCGTATACCTTCCTTCATCCGTCTTTACGACGCGGGCATAGTGTCCCGTAGCGATGAGATCCGCGTTCACCTCGTCCGCAAAACTCAGCATGCGTTCCCACTTCACATATCTGTTGCATGCAACGCAGGGATTAGGTGTCAGTCCGTCGATATAGGCTTTCATGAACGGCTCTGTGACATGCTCGCAGAACTCCGGAAGGCTGTTTATATTGTAATACGGTATCCCGAGCTGCATGGCGGTCCTGCGGGCATCAGAAATATCACAGCAGCGGCTGTAAGCCCCGCTTCCGGCTTCCCACGTTCTGAGCGTGGCGCCTATAACCTGATGCCCTTCTTTTTTCAGGAGATATGCGGCGACTGCACTGTCGACACCTCCCGAAAGGCCGACCACTATCCTGGCCATATCTCATACCTTCCTTCACCGCGTATGCAATATGTGTATTGTACTCTAAAACAGCAAATAAATGAACAGCAAAAACGGCGCACCGAAGCGCCGCTTTGTTACTTACTGTAAAGTCTGCTTTAGAATCCGAGCTGCTTGTTGCACCATGTCTGCCATGCCGAAACAGTGACAGGTCCGAGACCTCCGTCTACCTCGACTCCGAGGAACTCCTGCATCTTGGATGTTGTTTCTGTTCCCCAGTCGCCGTCGACTTTGGCGCCGACCTTTTTCTGGATGGCGCTGATGGTCTCAGGTCCGAGGCCTCCGTCTATCGTGCATCCCAGAAGGTACTGCGTAGTCGATGTTGTCGCAGGGCCCCATCCGCCGTCAATAACGAGTTTATACTTTTCGGCTTCTGCCTTCTTTTCTGTGGCAGCGGCGACCTTTACAGCATCATCTCTCGCGTCCTTTCTGGCCTTTTCCATGGCAGCCTTCTTAGCCGCCGACTTTGCTGCTGCTTCCTTTTCGGCTGCTTTTTCTTCAGCTGCTTTTGCTTCAGCTGCAGAATTTTTGAGTTTATCGAATATACCCATCTTCTCACCTCTTTCACGCCTGCCGCACGGGATATGCGGCTCAAAAACCTACATCTATATTCTATTCGCCGGGCCCGTAAAGGTCAACTTTTATCTCTCATTTCTGTCTGATCTGCTGAGCTGCATGATGAAATTGATAGCTATCAGCACAATGAATACTATCCCGATATAGCCCTGGGCCGGATACAGGAATTCGACCAGCTTTTTGAAGCCTGTAAGTCCCAGCAGAAAACCTGCCGCGGCGCCGGCAATTATGATGGTGCGCTTTGTTTTTCCCGGTTTGAGTTTTGTGCTGAAGCCGTAATATGTGCTTGCTCCGGTAGAATATACCGCGCCGTACAGGACGGCAGCATATACCGTGTTCAGAACCGGAGACAGTCTGGCCGAGTATCCGAGCATCGGCAGATCAAGCTGAGCAGAGAAAGCCATGTCGGATAAAAGCGCCCGCAGCAGAAGCAATGTCAGTATACCAAGGCACAAAGTTCCCGTTACGGCTCCCGTATATGCGTTTTTCCGGTCCTTTGCGTTTACCGCAGAGCTGCCGGCCATCGTTATCATACCAAGGGTATTGTATGCCATGAACACCAGCGCCGACACAGGCCAGTTCGGAGACATCCTGCCCGGTCTGTATCCTTCAGTCGCTCCGCTCTGAGCAAAATCCGCCCGTATCGTCAGGATAATAGTCAGAACGCTCACGGCGAAAAGCACAGGCACCATCAGCCTGAATATCTTTGATACCCTTTCGAAATCGCCGAGGACGGTGATGATGCACAATAAAGCTATCACAGATCCTCCGATGACCTTGCTTATTCCGAACTGCTGGTTAAGGAGCGAGCCTCCCGCAGCTGTCATGGCGATTATCATCGAATAATAGACAGCTGCAAGCACCCAGCCTATTGCCCCGTCGATCACTTCGTTGTCGAATGGAGAGATCAGTCTGCCTAGGTCTGATGTGCCCTTGCTCCTGGCGATGTATGTGAGCATGCATGCGAGAAGAACAAAACAAAGAGTGCCCGCAGCAGCTCCGAGATAGCCTTTACGGCCGAAAACTCCGAAGAACTGCCAGCACTCCCTTCCGGACGCAAAGCCGGCGCCCATTATTACCCCTATGTATAGAGCGGCTATTTCGATCCAGCTGAGCTTCTTCATCTGTGCCCTATGGAGCAGGCGCCAGCAGCTTGAGTCTGGCGATGACAGTATCGAACTGATGAGAATAAGTCAGATCACCGCTGTATCCCGCCACGTCGGTCAGCAGATCGTATGAAGGCTCGCTGCTTCCCTCCGGGAAATCTATAAGAACAGGCGCGGCAAGGCAGAGTATCTTATAAAGATCCTCTTCTGTGAGTTCTCCTGCCGCATCATTCTCCTGCATTGCTTTATAGATACCTTCAGTGGCCGTCCAGTATTCGGCTGAAGGATCCTTCCCCGCGTTCGCAAGTTTCAGTCCCTCAGCAAGGTGCGATGCCGAATCCATCACTTCGTCCTTGCTGCTCATCAGCTTTTTGAGAGGCGGATTCTCAGGATCTCCGTCTCCCGAAAAGATGAAATCCATCAGCTTCACCATAGAGTCCTGATATGTATACGTGATCTCGTGCACAGTCCCGTCGGATGCTGTTACCTTGTCGGTCCTCTCCTTAGAGTAGTCCGCGCGCGTCGGAACAGCAGCCGCTATATTTGCGGCGAGCCGGTCGGCGTCTGATTTCACCACTATCCTCATTTTATGGTCAGCTGCTTCGCTTCCCAGGGACTTCAGCTCATCGGACAGTTCTTCGTCTCTCTTTTTGTCGGTGAGTTCATGTGGATCGCCGTATCGGGTCATTCCCCATCCCGGTATCATAGTTACGAAATCGTCGCTGCACAGATAATTGTGTATGTACTTGAAACCTCCGGCGGCTGCCGTCTCTTCATCGACAGTCGCAGGCGCTTCGAAAGTATAGGCGTATATGCCCGCATTCCTGTCTCCGAGTTTGTCAGGCAGGTGAGCTGCAAGCACGTTTGCTATCGCACCGCCCCTGCTGTGTCCGGTGAGCCAGTATTTTACCTTGTCTCCCTTTCCGAGGTCCGCTATGCCGTCTATCATTTTATCAACGGCTTTGGCGTACGCGTAGTGTTCTCCGCTGCTGCTGTCACCGTTCACAGTGAAGTTCTGCTTCCATCCCTTGTTTTTGACCGCCATGTCCTGTGACGAGCTCTGCACTGCAACGGCTACGAGAACAGTCCCGTCGTCCAGTGTCTTTTTTCCCCACGTATAATTGAAATCATCCGGATCCGCGCTCGTGAAATCGCTGAAGCCTACTTCGTCGAAACCCATGCTCTTAAGGAATGCTGCTCCGGCCCCGTTTTCGTCTCCGGATACGGCTGATGCGGTCAGCTGCATCGATGCAAGCGCCAGCTCTTCATTATCCTTTTCGGCCTTGTCTTTGAACCAGTCATCCGAATAGTAATAGGTATCGTGTATGATCTTATCGCCCTTGTTGTACGTGGAATACCAGTCCACGTCTCCTGTCGTATATTCATACGAGCTTCCGCACGCGCACAGCAATACTGCAGACAGAAGGACAGCAAGCAGCACGGATACCTTACTCTTCACAGTTCCTTTCATCGGTCGTTCCCCCTCAGATCGGAATATTCCGTGTCACAGTAAATGCATCTGTATCTGCCGTTCTTTCTGTCGGTAAGTCTGAACCTGTGCTCTATGCCCTGCTCAGCCGAGGTGATGCATCTCGGATTGCGGCACTTGATGACATCCGTCAGTGTTTCGGGCAGCTCGAGGTGTATCTTTTCGAGCAGTTTTCCGTCCCTTATCCTGTTGACGGTGATGTTCGGATCCATGTAGCCGAGAGTGTCGCAGTCGATCGGGATGTCTCCGTCTATCTTTATTATGTCCTTCTTGCCGTACTTTGTACTGTCCGCGCGCTGAATGATTGCGACAGTGCATTCAGCCTGGTCCAGCTTCAGAAAGCTGTATATCTCAAGTCCCTTGCCGGCTTTGATATGGTCGAGCATGTAGCCCGTGTTTACTCCGTCTATGTTCATCCTGGCCTCCCCGTTATTTGATATCCAGCAGATAAAGTATGAGCGCCATCCTGATGTACTTTCCCATCAGCGCCTGATAGAAATAGCATGCCCGCGGATCATCGTCAACATCCTTAGCGATCTCGTTCACCCTAGGCAGAGGATGCAGTACCGCAAGAGTCTCCTTCGCAGGTCCGAGCATTTTGCGAGTGAGTATGAAGCTGTCCTTGAGTCTTATATAGTCTTCTTCGTTGAAGAATCTTTCTTTCTGTACCCTCGTCATGTACAGGATGTCGAGTTCAGGGATGGCCTCGTCGAGGGACCTGACCTCTTTCCATTCGACTCCCGCCCTGTCCAGAGTCTCCTTGATGTAATCAGGGAGCTCAAGTTCTTCAGGCGAGATCATGACGTATTTTACGCCTTCGTATCTTAGAAGAGCATCTATGAGGGAATGAACGGTGCGGCCGAACTTGAGGTCCCCGCACAGGCCTATAGTGTACCCGCCCAGACGTCCCATCTTTCTGTGTATCGTCATGAGGTCGGTCAGAGTCTGCGTCGGATGGAAATGGCCTCCGTCCCCGGCATTTATGACCGGCACACTGGCATACTGGGCACCCACATACGGAGCACCCTCCTTAGGGTGTCTCATAGCTATGATATCCGCATAGCAGCTTGCCATCACGATGGTATCCGCAACACTTTCGCCCTTTGATATCGAGCTCGAAGCCGCCTGATCAAAGCCAAGCACATTGCCGCCCAGCTCCATCATCGCCGCGGTGAAAGACAATCTGGTCCTTGTACTCGGTTCAAAGAACAGAGTAGCGAGTTTTTTATGGGCGCATACGTCCTGATACTTGACCGGATCAGCTATTATGTCGTCAGCCGTTTCTATGAGATGATCGATCTCGGCCGCGGACAGATCCGTGATATTGATCAGGTTTTTTATTTTTTCCATCCCGTTTCTCCTTCCGTTCATTATTTTTTGCTATATCAAGTATAACACGCCGCTGCTTCAGAGCCTTGTATTTTATGCTATAATATGTGTGTTGCGTTTTGCATCATTCCTTATACGGAGGCACAAACAGATCAAATGGAAAAAAAAGAATTCACCGTCGATGAGCTGAGATCACATCTTGAACAGATGTCTGTGACTTACGACCTGGCTCGGGTCGTTGATCCTATCGAATGCAGGATAATCGAATTGCACAACGACGGAAGTATCAGCATGAACCACAAGTGTTACGGCATCTGGAACGCTGATCAGAAATGTGTCAACTGTTCGAGTTCACTGGCCTGCCGCACCGGATGCCGTCAGGAAAAGACCGAACAGTTCGACAGCAGGATATTCGACATCCAGTCTGATCCCGTGACCCTGCTGACACCTGACGGCGAGGCATATCCCGCCGTCATGGAACTTGTCAATATCAGAAAGGAAGGCTCTGAGGACGCTTCAGCGAATGACAGAGAAGCCGAGAACCGCGGCCACAGCGCGGCTGAATTCATGGCTCTTCACGACCATCTGACCAAGGTGCTCAGCGCCGGCCCGTTCTACGAAAAAGCACGTGAGCTTCTCGATGATAAGCCGGAGCTTACATGGGTCATGATCAGCGCCGACATAATGAATTTCCGTCTCGTGAATACGATCTTCGGCGTCATGAAAGGCAACGAGGTGCTCGTGACTACAGCTGCAATGCTGGATTCTATCGCCGAAAGATCGGGCGGGATCTGCGGCAGGCTCGGCGGAGACCAGTTCGCTATGCTGATACCGGAATCCGGATTCTCCGAAGCTGTACTGCAGGATACCGAAAATGAGCTGTCCGGCTACTTCAGCAGCGGCATTTTCACTTTCCGCGTGCATTTCGGCATTTATCTGATCGAAGATACATCTGTCCCTGTTTCCGTCATGTACGGCCGTGCCAATTCGGCTCTTCGGACCATACGAGAAGATATCTCAAGGGTCACAGCACGCTATGATGACGAGATGCTGCGCAAGACCCTTATCGAACAGAAGATCATCAGCGGATTCGAAGACGCCCTCGGCAGCGGCAGATTCCTCATGTACCTCCAGCCTCTTGTGGCTGAAGACGGCAGGATCATCGGCGCCGAGGCTCTTGCGAGATGGCGCAGAACAGACGGCAGCATAGTGATGCCGGGGGAATTCATCGGTATCCTAGAAAATGCCGGCCTGATACATCATCTTGACCGACACATCTGGGAGCTCGCCGTAAGGCAGCTCAGGGAATGGCAGGGCAGCAGCCTCGGGGATATCCCGATCTCAGTAAACATGTCTGCAAAGGATTTCTACAGCATCGACGTTTACGATGTGCTGACGGATCTTGTCGAAAGATATGATGTGGACAGCAGCAGACTCAGGCTCGAGATCACAGAAACAGCTCTGCTCGAAGAGCCGGAAAAAAGCGACATGATAATCTCTGAACTTCGAGGCAGAGGCTTCATCGTAGAGATAGATGACTTCGGCAAGGGGTATTCCTCGCTGAGTATGCTCAAGGATATCCGGGCTGACGTTCTGAAGATAGACATGAGCCTTCTGAACGAGATCGAATCCAATCCGCGCAGCAGTATCATACTCGGTTCTGTGATCAACATGGCGGGTCTTCTCGGCATGGATGTCATCACAGAAGGGATCGAAACTATGCAGCAGCTCGAAACTCTCATATCGCTGGGCTGCAGACACTTCCAGGGATTCTACTTCTCACCTCCTGTGCCTGTGGCGGAATTCGAAAAGCAATGCCGCAAAGCATTCTGAACAGAAAGGACCGGGCCGATCATCGACCCGGTCCTGTGTTTTACTCGCCTCTTACCCTGCCTTTTATGTTCCACTTGTTTTCGTACATCAGCTTGTCGGCCCTTCGCACTACGTCGTTGACGGATTCGTCCTCTTCCGGATCGTAGACCGCCATTCCGCGGGCCACAGAGACTTTCTCCCACGCACGTCTGGCATCCTTTCGCTTTTCGGCGCATTTCTCGTCAAAGAGCCTCAGCAGCTCATCTCTGTTCCGGTAATCCCTGTTGAGCAGCAGAGCCGCGAATTCATCGCCGCCGACCCTGAACACAGGGCTGTGTTTGTATACTTCGCATATGATGGCAGCAGTCTCCTTGAGATAAATATCTCCCTTGTCATGGCCGTTCACATCGTTCACGGACTTGAGGTCGTTGCAGTCGAAAATACAGACGGCAAACTCGATCTTCCTGTTCACGTGTTCCCGTATATCTGTCTGCATATTGTTGATGGTTATGTCGAACGCGCCCTTATTGTGCAGCGAAGTCAGAGCATCAGCGTATGCAAGGTCGTTAAGGTCGCTTATGTACGAGCCAAGATGAGCGGTCAGTTTGTTGAATGTTTTCGACAGCACACCGATCTCGTCATCTCCGTCATATTCCATGCGGGCATCATAATCGCCGGCATCCACCTGTTCGGCGACGGCGGTCAGATCGCTCAAAGGCTTCGTGATCTGCCTTGTCCATCTGCTGATGAGAAGTATAAGCACGATCAGAAGAGCCAGGAATATGAAGATGATATGTTTGATCCAGCTGTACCACACCGCGTTGATCTCGCTGACCGGGACTGCTACATTCAGCAGTGCGCCGTTGCGGAGCGGCAGACATACCGCCTTTTTCTTTACTCCTTCGTACTCGTATGTGAATACTCCCTGCTGTCCTATCATTTCTTCCGGCACCTTAGGATGCTTCTCGAGAGTCGGGATATCCATGTGCGGATGATAAATAATAGTTCTGTCAGGGTCATCGATGAAAGCATAACCGTTTTCGTATAAAGTGATATTGTCGACCAGCTTTGCCAGCATGGAATAATCGAGTTCTATCCCTATAACGCCGACGAACTTTCCCTCATAATACACAGGCGCATTATATGAAAGCACCCGCGCGCCCAGATTGTCTGTTATGTACGGAGGCAGCCATACCGGTTTTCCCGTCGCCTTCGGCACTGTGAACCAGACCAGCTGCGAGGTGTCGCTCGTGTCGTACTGAGTGATGTCCGTGACCTCGTGTTCTGTGAATCCGTCATCGCCTCTTACATACCAGAACCCCTTCGCGTTTTCTGATACCTCGGGATCTATCCGGTAGTAATATGTCAGGATGGCATTGTTGTACTCGAGCTTTTTGAACAGCTCATCGGCGCGGTCGAGATGCGCCTGCAGATGCTCATCATCCAAACCATCCAGATCATCTTCTACATATGCAGATACCGTTCCTACAGAAAGGATCACATCATTGAAGTACGAATCCAGGTTCTTCTGTCCGGTCTGGCAGAGCAGCGTAAGCTGTTTATCGGCGCTCTCGGTGCCTATGTCCTTTATAGCGATAACGCCAAAAGCAGCCGCTATGATCATAGTGACTACGATCGCGCTGGCTGCAACTACTGTGATCTTGGTCTTAATCGAATGCATTGTGTCCCTTCCCCTTGTATATGATACTCATCATGGTCATGTCATCAAACTGCTCAGCATCCTTTACGAATCTGTCGACATGAACGCGGGTATTTCTCAGTACCTGCTCAGCTTCAGCATCCGGCTCAGTATTAAGAGCGTCTATCATCCTGTCCGTCCCAAATAGTTCTTTTTCAGGATTCATCGCTTCAGGCACACCGTCCGTATAAAGGAAGAGCGCGGTGCCCGGCTCAAGCTGCAGCTCATACTCATTGTACTTCATGTCCTCCATGGCAGCTACAACGAATCCGTGCTCATCTTTCAGAAGCTCGTAATTCCCGTCCGGCCTCTTTATTGCCGGGTACTCGTGTCCGGCATTCGCCGCTGTAAGCTTTCCTGTCGAAATCTCGAGCACTCCGGCCCAGACAGTAACGAACATCTCTGCCTTGTTGTTATCGCAAAGGACGTTATTTGTCGTGCTGAGCATCGCAGCCGGACTCATGCCGATCATCGCACAGTTCTTTAACAGTATCTTGGATATCATCATGAACAGCGCCCCCGGCACGCCCTTGCCCGATACGTCAGCCATGATCAGGCCGAGGTGGTCATCATCAATAAGGAAGAAGTCGTAGAAATCCCCTCCCACCTCGCGTGCAGGATCCATTACTGCATATATGTCGAATTCATCCCTGTCCGGGAACGGCGGGAAGCTATGAGGCAGTGTCGATACCTGTATCTCGGTTGCCAGCGAGAGTTCTGCGCTGATACGCTCCTTTTCTGCTGTGATCTTGCTTATCTCAGCGACATAAGCGTCGATCTCCTCGGCAAGATCAGTCACATCGGCAGCGAGATCGCCGATCTCATTGCGAAGGTCGATATCCGAAAGGCTCTCCACAATAGATTTGCTGTCTTTCGTATCCTTATATCTTCTGATGTTCTCCTGTACGGTCTTGAGTGGCCTGATCACAAGGAAAAACACCCCGACAGATATGAATACCGAGAGCAGCACCTGATAGATCATGGAGACTATGATCCCGCTTCTGGAATAGTCTGTGATCCTTCCCAGTATCGGCTTCTGGTTATATGTCAGACCTATGAGGTAATCGCGGCCGTTGATCGTTTCAAGATACGAATAATAGTCGACATAATTGCCCGCCTCGGCTATGTGCGATGAATGCTTTACAGCATCTGCCATACCGTTCTGCTGGCTCTTGCTTACTTCGGCAGTGACCCCGATCGGATATACCTGCTCGTATTCCGTCCCTCTCACCGCTCCCGGATCAGCTCCGCTGAAGACGAAGAACTGATCTTTATACGGCGGCTGCGTGCATACGCAGAACAGATAATCCACATCGTCCACCTCTTTTATCTGGTCGGCGCGTGTGATGAGCCAGGAATAGATGATCTCGGCATACAGCTTCTGATCCCTCTCAGGAAGAGCCTCTATCTCTTCTGTACTCGCATACTGAAGATCGATCGAAGGCTGATGGGCCATGAGGAGCCTGACCTTTTTCTGTGTCCAGCTCCCGCGGACATAGTCCTCATCGTAGTCGATGTTCATTTCACCGGCATGTTCGACCCAGTAGTTGAGAAGCCACGGATACGAAGGGTACTCCATGACCGCCATGCTTACTTCCTTTGCGGTCATCTCTGCCTTCTCCTCGGTCATTCTGGTGACCAGCCTGACCGAGTTGTCTATCTGTGTAAAGTATGTAAGTATGCCCGTCAGAATGATGCACAGGGCAAGCATCACTGCTACCTGCGTGATTATGCTGATTTTCCCGTTGCGTCTCTTCTTAGGCTTCATGCGTTGATTTTACCATTAATATGTCTCAGAAAACAAAATTACCGTTTCTGAACACCGCTACCTCCCTGCCGTCATGCGTGATGCCCTTTATCTCAAGATCGGAAGATCCAATCATGAAATCCACATGAG